>PKYJ01000067.1 GCA_003132605.1 Peptococcaceae bacterium
CGTCCACCTCAGGTACCGCTTCGGCCAGGCTGATGGAGTAGATCGGCAGGTTGGCCTGGTCCCTTCTGAGGTATACCTTGGCGCTTACCAGGTCGTAGTGGTTGCCCTGCACCGTCAGGCCGGTCAGGCTGCTGCTGTTCGAAGCGGTACCTGAGGTGGACGGTGCGGTAGTGGCGGCGCCGCCCAGTTTGGTCATCAGGTTGGACAGCATGACGCAGGCCTCGGCGCGAGTCACACTCTGGAAGGGGCGAAACGTGCCATCCTGGTAGCCGTTCATCAGCCCGGCGTCAGAGGCTGCTTTGATGTAGCCGCGGTACATGCTCCTTGCTATCTGATCCTGGTCCTTGAACGTGGTCGCTGTGGTGTCCGGGCTCTTGCCCAGCGCCCTGACCATCATGGCGGCGGCCTCGCTGCGCAGGATCGGGCCGTCTGGCTTCAAGCCGTTCGGGTATTCGCTGACGACCAGGATACCCCTCCGTACCGCTTCGGCAATCTGGGCGTGCGCCCAATGTTTGGCGGTATCGCTGAAAGTCTGGACGGTGGCGCTTGCAGACGGCGTGATCCCCATGCTGTTGAGCAGGATGCAGGTGAACTCCGCCCGGCTGATCGGCTGGTCAGGCCGGAAGGTCTTGTCCGGATAGCCCTCGATGAACCCCCTGGAGGCAAAGTCGAGAATGTAGTTCTTCGCCCAATGCGTCTGGATGTCGGTGAACGAAGGCGTTGCTCCGGAAGCCGCCCCGGGCAGCAGCAGGAACAGCATCGCCGCCAGCATCAACAGAGAGACTGCCTTTCTTTTCATCTGGTAGACCCCTCTCCTTAGTATTCCCCTCTCCGCGAATTCAGCGGGAAACAGCGCGCATGAAGCCAAGACCCAGTTGAACCCCTCTGAAGCCAAGACCCAGTTGAACAAACTTGCATTACACTTTTTCATACCACGACATTATGAACCTATATTACCATATTGCTGGAAGAATTGCACGAAGCATGCCGTCTGTGTTTTGTTCAGAACCTGAAGAAGAGAAATGAGCCAGTATTTGCCCCAATATGGGCTGCCTGTTAGATTTCAAGGCCGGCGTGGTAGAGTGGAGGACGAATGGAAAAGGATTAAAGTAGTCATCATGGGTAAAACTAGGATGATAGGATGATGGCTCGATGATGGGATTGCGCAGGGCTTGAAAGAACTGACGAGTTCAACCGGACAGGCGGCCTCGGCAACGAGGCCGGTCATCGGGGCGCGGATGCGCCGCTTCGGCCTGGTAGCCCGCTTCCTGGTCTGGGTGTTTCCCGAGGTAGAGAGGGAGTTGGGGCGCTGGCGGCAGCAGTTGGAAGTGGCCGGGGACCCGGAACTGCGCCGGCAGGGCCTGGCCAGTATCGGCAAGAAGCGCTTTCATGCTCAGGGGGGCAGCTTCTATGCCCTGTCCGGGGCTGCCGCCGGTAAGACTCCCGGGTACGCCGGGACGGACGACAGGAAGCGGGATCTGGTTGCCTTTATCGTGGCCTTCCAGACCATCAGCGATTACCTGGACAATCTATGCGACCGTACTGGATGCCTGGAAACCGCCGCCTTCCGGCAGTTGCACCTGGCTTATACGGATGCCCTCGACCCGTACGGAGGCGTTGACGATTACTACCGGTTCTATCCCTACCGCGACGACGGGGGCTACCTGACCGCCCTGGTGAAGCAGTGCCGGGAAGTGCTGCAGCAGCTTCCGTCCTATCATCTGGTGCAGGGCGAGGTGTTGCGTTTCGCCAGGCTATACAGCGACCTGCAAACCTTCAAACACACCTTTCCACACCTGCGGGAGGGTCTGCTGCAGAATTGGGCAGCGGCAGAAGCCGGGGCGCATCGCGACCTTAACTGGTGGGAGTTTGCCGCCGCCACCGGGTCGACCCTGGGGATCTTCGCCCTCTGTGCCGCCGCTGCCGATCCAGGGCTCACACCGGAGTCCGTGGACCAGTTGTCTGCCGGCTATTTCCCCTGGATCTCCGGGCTGCACATCCTGCTCGATTACTTCATCGACCAGGGGGAGGACGAGGCCACCGGCGACCTCAACTTCGTCTCCTATTATGCCGGTGAGGGGCATTGCCGGGAGCGGCTGCTGCTGTTTTTAAACAGGGCGCTGGACTGTGCCGCCGCCTTGCCGGACCCCTGGTTCCACACCACGGTGGTCCATGGCCTGCCAGCTTTCTACCTGTCCGACCCCAAGGCGCCGATGCAGGGTTTGGACGAAACCGCAGGCGTCCTGCTGGCGGGCGGGGGAAGGGAGACCATGTCCATGTATCAGATCTGCCGGCTGCTGCGGCGGTTGGGAAAGCTTTGATTCAGCGATGCCGCTGCAGAACCTGGTCCACCAGTCCCAACAGGGCTGTGCAACTCTTTTCCGGGGCGAACCCGTCCAGGTAGCCTGCGGCCTCCTGGGCGAAGTAGAGGGCCTTCCGGTAGGCCATGCTCAGGGTTGGGGAGTCGCAGACTGCCTGTTTGATGTATTCCTGGTCATGCAGGCTGCAGCCGCGACCACCAGTAGATGCCTGCCGGGCAATCTCTTGAAGCCGGGCCTGGTCCGGATTTGGAGTGGGGTGGCGCTCAATGGCAATCTCGCTCCCCTGCTCAAAGGCAATGTTGTTCAACAGGTAGATCACCGGCAGGGTCAGGATACCCTGGGCGAGGTCGGAGCCGGAGGGTTTCCCCAGGGTGGCGCTGTCCCCGGTAAAATCCAGCAGGTCGTCGGTGATCTGGAAGCACAGCCCCAGGTTGCGCCCGTAAGCGGCCAGAGAGGCAACGGCCTCCGGCGCCTGGCCTCCCGCCAGGGCCCCGGCGCTGCAGCAGGCGGCTAGCAGCGATGCGGTCTTCTTTTCGATCCGGCTCAGGTACATGCCCTCAGTGACGGAGAATTGGAACAGGGCCTCTTTCTGCTCGATCTCCGCCTGGCACATGTCACGGATGGCATCGGTCATCACGGCCAGTGCCCCGGAGCAGTGGGCACGCGCCAGCAGCCCGAAGGCGGTGGCGAACAGGAGATCCCCGGCGAGGACGGCGGTGTGGTTGCCCTGGAGGCGGTTCAGGGTGGGGATGCCGCGGCGGGTGGCAGCCTGGTCGAGGATATCGTCGTGGATCAGGGATGCGGTGTGGATCAGTTCGGCGGCGGTGGCGATGTCGATCAGCGGCTGGCAGACGGGATCGTCGATGCCGCTGCAGAGGATCACCAGCAGCGGGCGCAGGCGCTTGCCTCCGGCCCGGATCATGTGTCCGGCGTAGACGCCGAGCGCCCCGGCCTGGTCCGAGCCCATCTCCTGCAGTCTGGCCTCGACCGCCTGCAGCAGCGGGCTGAGGGACTGGCCCTGGTTTGAGAACCTGAGACCTGCCATTGGGCACCCCGCGATCCTGGTATTTGGCGTTGCCAGGGCATGTTGTTGCTGGATCGCTAAATAGGGTTGCCGGGATGGCCTCTGGTTATCCAACCATTTTGCCGGAAGATGGGGTTGACACAAATCTGGGTTGACCTTGCCAAACGCCGGGCCACCGTTTATAATAATTATTACAAAATCATAGGCAAGTTTACGGGCGGAAGCAGCTCAATGGTCGAGCATCGGCTTCCCAAGCCGAGGGTTGCGGGTTCGACTCCCGTCTTCCGCTCCA
>PKYJ01000141.1 GCA_003132605.1 Peptococcaceae bacterium
CGCCGCATCTTTGCCCAGGTCTGCCCGGTCTGGTTCTCCATCACCCTGACGAGCAGCAGCGCCAGCCAACAGAGCAGGATGTGGGAGCGGATGCGGTCCTCCAGGCGGTGGTAGACGGGGCGGAGCTCCAGGGTTGTTTTAAGAGTGCGGAAGGCATCCTCCACCTGGTGCAGTTGCTTGTAACCCAGGGCCACATCCACCGGGGAGAGAGTGTCGTCTGATGTCCTGATCAGGTACTTGCCGTCCAAGCGCTCCTCGGCCTTGACCTTGGCTTTATCGATATGAGGTTGTCCATGTTCGTCCATCTTCAGGTATCTGCCGTAGCTCTTATGGGCGACCAGCTCACAGCAAGCTTTGCAGTGAGGTTCTCCATTCAGGTCACCAAGCTTGGCCAGCTCCTCTTTGATCTCCAGGTTGTCGGTGACAGGCTTGAATCTGCCCGGGCGGGTGAGAGCCTGCTCCACGTTCTCCATTCCGGAGCGCATTCTCTCGCCGGCGATGTAGTGGCCGCCGGCCCTCTGCAGGTAGCGCGGGTTGTCCTCGGAGGAGAAGCCCCTGTCGATGACGCTGATCACCCGGTTCAGCTTCCAGCCGTTAAGGTCTTTCTTGACCTCTTCGATGGTGTTGCCCGGCCAGACCCAGCAGCGCACCGGGATGCCATCCCGGGTGACAGCCAATCCGATTACCGCCTGGGGCAGATCCGGCCGGTGGTCCTTGGAGTGACCGTTCTTGCGGAAATCATCCTCTTCCTCTGTTTCAAAGTAGGTTCTCGTAAACCAGAAACACCCATGGCATGACCTGGGATAATCACCATAACAATCTTTATCCCCACAGACCTTTGATAACAGAATACTGGAGATTACATGGCGAGCATGAAAACAGGGCACAGCAGATCAGACCGGTGGTAAGACGATAAAACACCGGGTTGAAATTGGAGCAATATCTGCTGTTATTTCGCAGCCATTTACGTCAGCTCATGACACCTGGTGTCAAGCCGCGTTCTCAAGCTCCAGAAGCCCCAAGATCGAGATCGGGAAATCGGCTCTCCAGGCATCCAGGTGCTGGTTGACGGCGCCCAAGGTTAATTGCCAAAGACGCATCCTCTTGCTGCGCATCCTCGTATGCTTCATCCGATAGTCGATCTTCTTGCGCTTGATTGAACGCTCGCAGGTTGTACACCTCTTGTGGGCATCATTCCAGGCCTGCGAACCACGTACAGTTCTTGTAAAGAGGCGCAGGTCAGTATCCACTTTGGTGTAAATAACCCTGCCGTAAGTGGATGATGAGCACGAAGCCTTGGCAGAACACTCTTTCACCCTGCCGCAGGCAAGTGGGCAACGCCACTTGGTTCGGTGCCGACCCTTGTCGTAGCCCCAGTTGACCATCCGCTTGCCCGAGGCGCACAGGGGAATACCATGATCATCGATCTTAGGCCCATCGCCGGAACATCTTCTCTTGTTCAGGTCGATAAAAGGCTCAATCTGCCAGAATTTTAGCAGCTCGTAGTAGGGATAGGCGTCATGGGCGGAATCACCAAGAAACCTTGTAACCGTGATGTCCGGGTAGAGCCTCCGGCAATCGTCCAGGCAGCGCAGTCCCATAACAGAGTCATGGCGTGACGCCTGTCCCATGCCGATGTAGATGGGCAGGTCATGCTTGCTGCCGGCGGCGGTGATGTCGTACCCGGTATACCCGTAGAACCAGACATTGTGGGAACTGTCCCAGCCCCAATCAGCCTCCGGATCGGAGAAGCGGCGCTTACAGTCGCACTTCTCCTTGCACTGGCAGAGCTTCTTGCCATAGGGACTGCTCCCGCTCTCATAAGGAGAGCCATCCCCGGCGATGGTCATGTTCTTGGGATCACCCAGCAATCCAAGATCTAAGGAGGGCATTACCACGGATATGGCCAGTATTTGATGAAGCACGTTTTCTTCCTTACAGCTGAACGTCCTCCCATTCATGAGGCGGCGACGATCCGTTTGACCACACTGGGGTTCTTCAGAGGCAGTTTCTCGCCCTTGGCCGGCTTTTCCTTCCTCTTCTTCTTGGCCTTCCTGATATGGTAGAGCTGTCTGCCAGGGCAGAAGCGGTCCTGAAAGGCGTAGAAGGTAGCCACCCCCGGTACCTGACCGGGAGCAAAACCGCAGATCACAGCCAAGAGATCGTCACTGCGCAACCTGAGGGCCCAGGCGTCGATGCTCTCCTCCTTGAAGTGGACCATCAGCGCCAACGACCGCAGGATATCCGGAGCCGGGGCCGAAGGACGCCCGATGTCCGAATAGTAGGGCCTGAGAATGGAGAGGAGTTCGTCCATGTCCAGCAGCCAGACCTTTTCGATGGCGGATTCGTAGGCGAGGATGCTCTGCCGGTAAACCGGCCAACGCGTTCCGATCTCCTCCGCCAGGTAACTTTGAAACTCTTTGTGAGATCTCCAGTAGCCTAATATTTCTCATCCCCCTTTTTGAATTGGCAATTAGTGGTTCCGATTTGATTCTGGGGGGATGAGAAAAAAATCAAGTCCCGGAAACATTCATCCGGGACTACCATAAAACATCATATTCAATTATCTTCCAATATCTCTTTCTTACATAGAATTACGCCATTGGGGATATTGGAGGTGAAACTAAAAGATAGAGCTGGAAAAGTGCCCTATTAGCAAGCGATTGGAGTTTCCGAGAAACTACAAGATGTTAAAGGAGGTGGTGCGCCAGTTCGGCGCTGTGAGTATAGCCGGTGGGAAGCCGGCACGGTAAGGCCCAGCCAGCCGCCGTTATCCAGCCTTGGAGCCGAAGCCGTGAGGCCAGGTTTAAGCGTAGGCAGGAAACCTTGCGAGCCGTAATGAGAAAGCGTGAAGCAATGGAGCCCCGTTAGAACATACAAAGTGGAAGCCGATGC
>PKYJ01000001.1 GCA_003132605.1 Peptococcaceae bacterium
TGTTGCCGCAAGCAGGGCAAAACTTGGCAGGTGGTCACCCCTGAAACCAAGTTTTGCCCTGCTTGCGGCAACAAGCTTTAAAATTCCTGATCAATACTGCCGCTAAGAGTATCAGGCCGTAGAAGACCGGATAGAAGTAACCGGGCATATCGCCTGCGGCAGAAACGCGCAGAAAGTCGTTGAAGTAGCGAAAGATGGTAAACCAGATGACGAAGACGAGAAAGGCGGCCCCGTCAAAGGCTGCCGCCATGAGCAATAGGCAGAAAAGTGTTCTGGATCCGGGCAGCCCCCGGCGCACGGCGATCAGGTAGGACACCAGCACCACTGTCAGTATGGCAAGACTGATAAACAGCGGGTATGCGCCGACTGCGACCAGGCGGCTGCCCAGGTGAAAATGGAGAAGCGGCGTCTTGCCCCCGATTGGGGGCTTTTGAGTTATTATCATTTAACGCAGTCCAGCCCTGTTGTATAGCTCCGGGGTTGCCTTAGATGGGATGGGGGACATAGCCGGTAGAAGCATCTTTAACCAAGAGGTATAATATCAGCAAATAGGACAAAGGGTGGTCTTATGCGGATATCCAGAAACGACAACTGCCCCTGCGGCAGCGGCAGCAAGTACAAGAAGTGCTGCCAGGAGCGGGTGGAGGAGTTTACGGGCCGATTGCTGCGGGCCATGGGAACTGGAATCTCTCCTACCGGACAGGAGATTGCGCGCACTCTTGGCTTATGGTGCGGACTGCAACTGCCGGAAACCGGGGCGCCACCGGACCCGGAGTTGCTGGGCAGGCTGATGCCGGAGGTCTGGCAGGTCAGGGATAGAGACGCAGTGCCGTACGACCAGTTCAGTGACCTCCTGCTCGGCAAGAAACACCTGCGGGGGTTGCGCATCCCGGTCAACTTGCTGACGGACGTCAAACTCAGGGCTGACGAGGATGTGGATCTGGAGGGGCTGCGCCAGCGGATCATCGACAACCTGCCCGAAGGGTTTTACGAGTTTGCTTCCTACCAGATGGCGCTATCCATGCGCAATGACCCGTATCTGGATGAGGAACTGAAAACACTGCTGGCGGGCTTCAGTTGGGCGCTGGTCGACCAGAAGACCCGGGCAGTTCTGGCATCCGTTGTTTTGGAGGCCACGCTGACGGAGCTTGCCAAAGCACAGCAGGAGTTTGCGGCGCTCGACCCGGATGTGCCGGACACAGACGGGTCGGTTGGGAATGAGAAGCTGCGCCGCTTCTTCGCCAGCCACCCCTCCTACGATAATTTTGTTTCCACTCAGATACTGGCGAAGGTGGATCCCGCCTGTCGGGCGATCATGGATTCGGGGGCTCTCCAGGCGCCGTTCTATGCCATAGCCGGGGGTTGCTACGCCGTCTATCTGGAAGTGCTCGAGGCCTTGCCGGGATTGTCGGACGAACAGTTGGCCGCAGGCCTGCCCGGCGATAAGGTGCTTCAGATTCTGCGGGACATGCTCTGGCGGCGTGATGAGTGCCTGTACTTCCTTCCGGAGCTGCGAAAGGTGATTGCCGCCTGGCCGGACGGCGATCACCCCGGGTTGGCCGCCTCCATGCAGAGCCTGAGGGAGTTGCTGAACGGCTTTTTCATGTCCTCCCAGTTCAAAACTGCCGAGACGTTTTATATAGACTGCGTGGTTGGCCTGATCAACAACGGTCCCCGGAGCCTGCCGGGGGTGGACACTCCTTTGAGCGGCCCGTTGGACCTCTGCAGCCCCGATGTGATGGAGCCTTACCTGGAGCACCTGGCAGCGCAGCACCTGACGGACGAGGCGGCGCACCTGAGGCGGGAGTATCAGGCCTGGGCGCCCAGGATCGCCAGGCAGTATGCCAGTCTCGTCAAAACCGTTCCCGCAGGTGAGCAGTAGGAGATCCGCGGCTTCCTGACACTCCGCAAAATAATAGAGAATATTACTCCGGTCGGAAGGGGGGACGCATATAGCGCAGATTCAGGTTGAAAAACACCCGGCACGCCGCTGGCTGCTCTGGCTGCTGCTGATCGCCTTTATCTGGCTGGTGGTGAGCCGCTATGCCGAGATTGAGAAACTTGCCCTGACTGTCCGGCAGGGCCAATGGCAGTGGGTGGGGCTGGCTGCCCTGCTGCAGGTTCTATTCTACCTGCTGCATGCCGTCCTCTACCAGAATACTTTCTTTATAGTGGGGATCGATCGCCGCCTGCGGGACATGCTCTCGCTGGTGCTGGCCGCGCTGTTCGTCAACGTGGTGGCGCCGACGGGGGGTACGGCGGCGATCGCTCTTTTCATGGACGATGCCTCCCTGCACGGGCAGCCGGCGGCTCGGGCCGCCGCCGGTACCCTGTTGACCCTGGTGGTGGATTTCAGCGCCTTCTCCCTGCTCCTGGCCGTCGGGGTCATCTACCTGTTCCGGCAGGCCGACCTGCGACTGTACCAGGTCACCGGCGCCGTCCTGTTTCTTTTGTTTATCCTGCTGCTGAGCAGCCTGCTGCTCCTCGGGCTGTGGCAACCGGCTATTCTGCAGCGGGTGCTCGTCTGGTGTCACCGGTGCGTCGGTTGGGTGTCCGGCTTGTTCAAGCGGCCCTCTCCACTGGCCGGGGATTGGCCGGCCAAAAATGCCTCCGAATATATCGGGGCTGCGGCCGCCATCCAGCACAATCCCGGCCGGTTGCTGCATGCCTTCGTGGCATCCCTGGCCTCCCACCTGGTCAACCTGGCCTGTCTGTATACCATCTTTCTGGCCTTTCGCTGGCCGCTCGCCTTCGGGCCGCTGACGGCCGGCTATGCCTTCGGTTTCGTGTTCTGGGTCGTCTCTCCCACCCCTCAGGGTATCGGGGTGGTTGAGGCCGTGATGGCCCTGGTGTACACCTCACTGGGTGTTCCCGGCGCCACCGCGGTGCTGGCCGCCCTGACCTTCCGCGGGCTCACCTTCTGGCTGCCGCTGCTGATCGGGTTTTTCCTGCTGCAACGGGTCAGGTCTTTCGGGGCCCGGAGCGAACGCTGATCATATGTGGGGATGGGTGATTTGGATTATGGTGTCGAAAAAAGATTAGCAAAAAGGAATTTTGACATTTAGATAGAAATGTTTTAATGTTTCGAGTGCTGCGGCTTATGGGCGGCACTTTTAACTGAATAGGAGCAGCCCCTGGCGCTGCTGCCTGAAGTTGGGTTGCAGGGTTGTAGACTGCATCAACCCCAAGGGGGTTTGTCCTGTGGAACGTGGGAGATTCTATTTCATCACCGGAGGGGCGCGCAGCGGCAAGAGCGCCTATGCCGAGCAGTTGGCGGCCGCCCTGGACCGGCCGGTGGTCTACGTGGCCACCGCTGAGGCGGGGGACCCGGAAATGGAGGAGCGGATCGCCAGGCATCGCCGGCGGCGCCCTGCCTCGTGGACAACCATAGAGGAGCCCCAGGCGGTGGCTGACCTGCTGGAGCGGATCGGGCAACAGGATGGGACGATTCTCATCGACTGCCTGACCCTGTTGATCACCAACCTGATCTACCAGGACTGGCCACTGCAACCAGCCGGCGATTCCACCGGGGAGCGCCCCGGGGTGCTGCCTCCCACCGTTACGGAACAGATCGAGGATCGGGTGATGGCGGAGGTGCGGCGCCTGGCTGAAGCTGCCTGCTCCAGCCGCGCCCAGGTGATCCTGGTCTCCAACGAGGTGGGGCTGGGGCTGGTTCCGGCCAGCCCGGAGGCGCGCCTGTTCCGCGACCTGGCCGGCTGGGCGAATCAGGCGATGGCAGCCCGGGCTGATCGCGCTCTGATGCTCGTTTCCGGTCTGGCTTTCGACCTGAAGGCCCTGCACTGCGACCCCCGGCAGACCGTCTTCGGCTGAATCCCGGGCTGGGCGGAGCACGGCTGTTTTTTGGGCAACCTGGACAACGGGGCGTGATTATGTATTTAGGACCAATTGTAGTGCTGCTCCTGGCGGTTCTCCTGGATCTTCTCATCGGAGATCCCAGAGTCGACTATCACCCGGTCTCTCTGATCGGCAAGCTGATCTCGGCCTGGGAGCGTCTGCTGTACCGCCGCTCCATGTCCGCCGGACATGGCACCGCCTCGCTGCCGGCGAAGCGGGTGGCGGGCGCCCTGCTCGTGCTGGGAACGGTGCTGCCGGTGTGGCTGCTGGTCTACCTCTGCCTGACCTGGCTGCACAGGTTGTATCTGTCCGCCGGTCATCCACAATTGTGGGCTTACATATACTTGGTGGTGGGCGCCCTCTTCCTCTGGGCGACCATCTCCATCCGCAGCCTCGACCGGGCGGCCCGGGAGATTCTCGACCTGCTGCACCGGGGCGACCTGGCGGAGGCCCGGCGCCGGTTGAGTTTCATCGTCGGGCGGGATACGGAACGGCTGGATCCGGCCGAGATCGCCCGGGCGACGGTGGAGACGGTGGCCGAGAATATTTCCGACGGGGTGATCGCTCCGCTGTTCTACTTCTTGCTGGGCGGCCCCGCTCTGGCCTGCGCCTACCGGACGATCAACACCCTTGATTCCATGGTCGGCTACCGGAGTGAGCGCTACGAGGATTTCGGAATGGTGGCAGCCCGGCTGGACGATGCGGCCAACTTTATTCCGGCCCGGCTGGCCATGCTGCTGCTGGTGGGCGGCGCCCTGCTGCTCGGCCTCGATTGGCGCCAGGCCTGGAGACTGTCCTGGCGGGACGGGCATAAGCACCCCAGCCCCAACAGCGGGTACCCGGAGGCTGCCGTGGCCGGCGCCCTGGGGGTACAACTGGGCGGGCTGAACTACTACCAGGGCATGCCGTCCCTGCGGGCGCTCATGGGCGACCCGAAAGAGCCTCTGGCGCCGGGACATATCGAGGCGGCGATCGGGATGCTCTACGGCGCAGTGGCCATCTTCCTGGTCATAGCTACTGTTGGATGGGTTCTCCTTTCTCGGTGATTTCGTGGGGAGTGATTTGAAGATGCGATTGGTGCGGTCCTTTTTATGTGCCCTGGCCTTTCTGACCCGCATTCCGGTCCCCGGCAGGTGGAGCCGCTTCGATGAAAATGATTTCCGCCGCAGTATCTACTGGTTTCCGCTGATCGGGCTGCTGCTGGGAGTCATCCTCGGCCTCCTCTGGTACCTGCTGCGGGGTTTCCTGGCGGCCACGGTACTGGCGGCCCTGCTCCTCGGCGTGTCTGTCTTCCTCACCGGCGGCCTGCACCTGGACGGCCTGATGGACACCACCGACGGGGTGTACGGCGGCCGAAGCCGGGAGGAGCGCCTGGCTTTTATGAAGGACAGCCACGTGGGCGCCTTCGGGGTGATCGCTGTCGTCCTGATCCTGATCTTCAAGTACAGCCTGTACACGCAGATCAGCTTCAACCTGCTGCCCTACCTGATCGCTGCCCCGGTGCTGGGGAGGCAGGTCCTGGTCTGGGCCCAGGTGGTGTTTCCCTATGCCCGCAAGCAGGGTATAGGGTCGCTGTTTTCAATCTACGGCAATTATAAGATGCTGATGATCACCACCGGGATCTCTTTATTTCTGCTGGTGGCTCTGTTAAAATTAACCGGAGTCGGCATCTTTATCGCCGCCGCCCTGCTCTTCTACCTTATCGCCGGTTGGTTCTCCCGCCTGCTCGGCGGATTGACCGGAGATACTTACGGAGCGCTGTGCGAACTGACGGAGATAGTCGTGCTGTTGATCGGAGTGCTGCTGGGGGGCCGTTTCCAATGATCTTGCGAGGTACCGCCCTGGTGCCTGGCACCTGTGGAGAGCTGGTGCAGGGCACTTTATCAGGCAATGACTTTCTGGTCACCTGCCCGGTGAACTGGTTCAGCAGGGTGACGGTCACCATCAACCATAGCGAATCCGGCACTCAAAACACCCCGGATGGTAGTTCTCTTAATGTCATCAGACCGGATACTCTTGCCACAAAGAAAGATGTACCTTTGAGTGCTGGGCGGATCGTGTTTCCCGCGGAGCGCATCAAGACCGCCCTGGCAGTGCGCAAGACTCTTGACCGGGAGGGCTACCCCGGCCTGGGGGCGGTCATCGACTTGGCATCCAGCCTGCCCATCGGTAAGGGTATGGGCAGCAGTACCGCCGACCTGTCTGCCGCCTGCTATGCCGTGGCTGCCGCCCTGAACCGGCGGCTCTCCCCGGAGGCGGTGGCGGAGATCGCCCTCTCCATCGAGCCCTCGGACGGCACCTTTTCCCCGGGGATTATCCTGATCGATCACGTTGCCGGACGGTTCCTGGAACGGATCGGGGAACCTTTCCCCCTGGGGCTGCTGGCGCTCGATTTCGGCGGAGTGGTGGACACCATAGAGTTCCACCGGCGCTCCGATCTGGCCGAGTTGAACGCCGCCAATGAACCTGCCATCAGGCAGGCTCTGCAACTGGTGCGGGATGGATTTCAGCGCCAGGATCCCGGCCGGATTGGGGAAGGGGCTACCATGAGCGCCCTCGCCAACCAGCGCATCCTGCCCAAGCCCCACCTGGAGGCCATCATCGACTATGTCCTGACCCGGGGCGCCTATGGGGTCAATGTCGCCCACAGCGGCACCGTGGTCGGGATCCTGCTGCCACCCGGCCGGGAGGCTGACGAGCGACTGATTCGGAGCTTGCACACCCGCTTTTCAGAGGTCAGGAGCCACTATTCCCTGCGCCTCACCGGCGGGGGGCCGCGCTACCCGGGTGAGATCAGATCCTGAAAGGAAGTTTCTGTTGGACAAGCACCAGCATGGCGGGAACGTTGCGTCGGCGGCAGCCAGGTTCGGCATTGACCCTGGGGTCTTCGTGGATTTCAGCGTCAACACCAATCCCCTGGGGCCGCCGGCTGAGATCGCCGGACTGCTGCAGGAATCCACAGCCCTGGCCGCCGTGTACCCGGAACCTGACTGCGGGGCGTTGCGGTCAGCCGCCGCTGCCTCCTACGGCGTCGACCCGGAGCAGGTCATCGCCGCCAACGGGGCGGTGGAACTGATCTACCTGCTGGCGCAGGTCCTGCGCCCCCGTACCGTCCTGATCCCGGGTCCAACCTTCAAGGAGTACGAGATTGCCTGCCGTCTCCAGGGTGCTGCCGTGAAGCACTTCCGCCTCCCGCCCCGGCAGGACTTCCTGCCGGATCTGGCTCAGTTGATCCGGGCCACCCGGGGAGTCGACCTGGTCTGGCTCTGCAACCCCAACAACCCCACCGG
>PKYJ01000123.1:0-16696 GCA_003132605.1 Peptococcaceae bacterium
TCCGAATGGCTCCTGAACACCGGCACCCTCACTGTCGTGGCGGAGATCTTCATGTCCGGGTCATGGAGTATCTTCCTCGTCTCCAGGAGCATCTTCATCTCCTCCCGGGAATAGCCGTTGTCGCCGAATACGTCGATGTGCGGGATCAGGTTGAAAGCGANNCAGTGGCTCGGGCTACATCAGTGCGGGATCAGGTTGAAAGCGATCTGGTAGGGAAACACTCCGGGCTGAATGGGTTCGCCAGCCAGCACCTGGCGTGTCTCTTCCAGCAGTTCATCGATCCCCGCCTTGCCGGAGCCCGAAACCGCCTGGTACGTGGATACCACCGCTCTCTTGATGTGGGCGGCGTCGTGCAAGGGCTTGATCGGTACCACGAAAAGGATCGTCGAACAGTTGGGGTTGGCGATGATGCCTTTATGCCAGCCTACATCCTGAGGATTGACTTCGGGTACGACCAGCGGGGTTTCCGGGTCCAACCGGAAGGCGCTGCTGTTATCAATTGCCACGGCGCCGCGCTTGACCGCTTCGGGAACCAGCGCCTCGCTGACGGGGCCGTTGGTGGCAAAGAATGCGATCTCTATCCCCTGAAACGACTCGGGCACCGCCGTGTGCACGGTCAGTTGCTCGTCGCCAAAACTGATCCGCTTCCCATCCCACGACTCGTCCGCCAGCACTGTCAGCTCGGCTATGGGAAAGCCGCGCTCTTTCAAGATCAGTAGGATCTCCTGTCCTACCACTCCCGTAGCTCCGACAACCGCAACCCGGTATCCTGCCACCATCTTGTAGTATCCTTCCGTACTCGTACTATATACCTGATCGTGCTGTGTACATATTTAGATTTGACATGAAGATGCCGGTGTCCTGCTTGAAGATCGATCATTTATTAGTATTCGGCCGCGGCGAGCCACCACCGCACGCCGCGGCCGCAGCTTTCCTCCTTAATTATAACCGATTATTTATCGGCAGTCTGTATCAACAACGGCTGAATCTGTTTTCCTTCCAGGGCGCAGCAGATGGTGTCAAGAATCCTATCAAACCTGGCGACCAGTGAGTTGGGCTTGGCGGCAGGATTGTCCTGCCCGAAAGGAACCATATAGATGTTTTTGGTATTGATCAGGGTGGCGATGTTCTTGGCGTTCAGCCCCAGACCGTCATTGGTGGAAATGGCAAGCACCACCGGACGCTGATTTCTCAAGTGGGCCTTGATTGCCATCAGGGCCGGCGTATCGATGACTCCGTTCGCCAGCTTCGCCAGCGTGTTTCCCGTACACGGGGCGACCGCCAAAATATCGAACAACTTGCCCGGGCCAATCGGCTCCGCGGCATCTATGGTTTTAATCGGCTCCCGGTCCGTGATTTCGTTGAGCTTGGAGCACCAATCCGCTGCCTTGCCAAACCTGGTGTCCACAGTGCTGACCGCATAGGAAACCACAGGCGTAACATCCGCTCCTTCTGCGACCAGTTTCGCTGTTTCGGTAAGCACTTCCTTCAAGCAACAATGAGAGCCGGTAACGACAAATCCCAGGCGTATCCCTTTCAGTCGCACTTCAAAAGCCTCCCTCTGCCTTATCCTCGCAAATGGCATTGCGGCAATTCACGGAGAATAAGCGGGGGAATTACCCGGGCCAGGATCCTGCCACTGGTCGTTGGCGCCACCTTTCCCGGCAGACCGGGCGCTGTCAGCGCAGCGATTCCCAACTCTTTCGCGGTCTTAAAGTCTGTTCCGCCGGGGTAGGCTGCCAGATCGACGATCAGAGCGTCTTTCCTGATCAGGGGCAGCACCTTCTCATCCAGCACCAGTTGCGGCGCCGTGTTGAAAATTATCTCTGCTTCCTGCATATAGTCCTGTAGTTGGTCAAACTTAACAGGTCGATAACCCAGCTCATAGATCCGGGCCAGGTCCGCGCTCTTTCTGGCGGCTACTGTGGTTATGGCGCCGATCGCAGCCAGCATCCGCGCCAGGGTCTTGCCCAGCCTTCCGAAACCCAGCACGAATGACTGGCTGCCGTGGATGGTGATCGGCAGTTGCTCCATGGCGATCTGCATTGCCCCTTCTGCTGAAGGGATGGCGTTCAGAATGGCAACATCATCCATCTCGGCGATCTCCAGCAGCTTCCAGCCGTATGCTGTTGCCCAGTTGCGTAAAAACTCCCTGGCGGCGCCGATAATGAAGATGGTACCGTGGGGAATGATATTGGCAATCGGCTGTGTCAGCAGCAAAACACTGTTGTCCAGGGTTTTGATCTTGCCATCCGGGTCCGTACCCTGCATCGGCAGGATCAGCACCTGGGCGCCAGTTATGGCAGTTTCCAATTCCGCTACCAGTTCAATTTGCTGCAATTTTTCACCGGTGGCGAACCCCACTGCCCTGACTCTGGCTCCAAGGCTCACGAGGTCCTGCATCAGGACCAGGTCGCGCCTGTCTCCCCCAATGACGGCTATTACTATTCCGGTCAGATCTATGCCCAAATGATCCCCCTCCTTTCCCTGAATATTGGCGATAACAGTATATGTATCGGGAAAGGAGTGGGTGATTACGACAGGACTGTTTCCAGGCCTATGTTAACTCCCTGGAGTTGGCGCACTTTTTTGATTGCTAAGATCACGCCGGGCATGAAGGATTCCCTGCTGAGGGAGTCGTGGCGAATTGTCAGTATCTGGCCGGGCCCTCCGAAGATAACCTCCTGGTGCGCCACCAGGCCCGGCAGCCGAACGCTGTGCAGCCTGATGCCGTTCCAGTCTCCGCCCCTGACCCCGGCGAGTTTCTCATATTCTTGGGGATGGCCCTGATGAAATGGCTTTCTTTCTGCTCCGATGCTCTGCGCCGTGAGCAGAGCCGTGCCGGAAGGAGCATCGATCTTCTGGTCATGGTGCAGTTCGATAATCTCCACATTTGGAAAGTAGCGGACGGCTTGACGGGCAAAACTCATCATCAGAACAGCTCCCAGGGTAAAGTTGGGAACGATCAGCACGCCTACCCCGGACTTTTTGGCGGCCTTGCGCAACTCCCCGATCTCCGCTTCATCGAGGCCGGTGGTGCCGATAATCGGCGCCACCCCTGCTGTCAGGGCGGATTTGGCGTTTCTTGCAGCCGCCTGGGCATTGGTGAAGTCTACCAGCACGGCCGCCTCTCTACCCTGAAGCACCGTTTTCAAGTCATCGCTGATGAGTATCCCGCAAGCCGGCAAGCCTACTAGGCTACCCGCGTCGCATCCGGTCTGGTTGATATCGATAGCGCCGACCAGGGCCAGATCAGGGTCCTTCAAAACTGTCCTGACGACTTCCTGCCCCATTTTTCCTCCTGCTCCGGCTACAATCACGCTGATCAGCTCATTCATCCGGGCATCTCATCCCTTCACCAACCCATTTTTAAGCTTGCATAACTTCACATCAATAGCCATCCGCGATCTGCCTATATTTTCATATAAATACCCCTCTATGTCAATCAAAAACCCGGTTTTTAACCACACATGCCCTAATTGTTTCCTTTGCTCCTGGTTTAAGAGCCCTTCGCCTGAATGCCTTCTATTTCAGGAAGGGGGATACATGAAGTACCCCCTGAATTAATTCAGGGGGCGGGATGTCAGGTGTAATTTTTATATATGGAATAGGTCTGGTCCAGGTCGACGATAATCACCTCGCTGCCGATCTTCTTCACGGTGCTCCAGGGAACCACCATCTCCTGCCGCTCTGACCAGAGGTTGAAAAAATTCGAGCGGCGGGGGATGATGATGGACTCGATCTCTCCGCACTCGGGGTCGATGATCAGGTCTGATTCCCCGATGGTTCCCAGGCGTCCGCCATCGTAAAGGTTGATCATCTCTTTTCCTTCAAGCTCGCTCAGCCTCATATCCNNTCCCACTTCTCAAGTGGAGCTTGTCTTACGCAAGTTTATGCTCGCAGGAAGGCAAATATGCCTCTACCGGTTCCAGGGCAGGCGCCCCGGCGCTTCATTGATGGCGCCGATCATGGTGATCGAGAGGCGCTCCGGCGCCAGCAGCTCCCGTGACAGGGACAGCACATCCTCCCGGGTGACGGCTGATATCTTCTGCAGCACCTCTTCAGGGCTGATCAACCGGTCATAGATGATTTCCGACTTGCCCAGCCGGTGCATTCTGTGAGTGACACTTTCCGAGGCCAGGAGCAGGCTTCCCTTGATCTGTTCCTTGGTTCTGGCCAACTCCTCAGGGGTGATGCCACTATCCATCAACTGCTCGATCTCCTGCCAGGTAAGCTCCAGCACATCATTCAGGTTCTCGGCGTTGGTTCCGGCGTAAACGGTGAACAGCCCGGCGTCGTTGAACGCCGTAAAGTAACTGTAGATAGCGTAGACGAGGCCCCGCTCCTCGCGGATCTTTTGGAACAGCCGGGAACTCGCACCCCCTCCGAGGATGGTGTTGATGATCTGCAGGGTGTAGATCCGGTCATCGTGCTGGGACAGGGCGGGGGCGCCCAGGCAGAAATGCACCTGCTCCAGAGGCTTGGTGATACTTTTTTTGGCAACCCTGGTTTCCGGAATCCGGGTCCGGTTATCCGGAGACACCGCCCCGGCGCCCTCGAAAAGCGGCCGCAGAGCCGACACCGCAGCATCGGTGGTCAGATTGCCGGCCAGCGCCAGGACCAGGTTCCCGGGGCAATATTGCCTCTGGTGGTAGTCCAGCAATGCCTCCCGGGAAAGTCCGGCCACCGAATCCATAGTCCCGATTACCGGACGCCCCAGCGGATGGCCTGACCAGACCATCTGCGCAAAAAGGTCATGGATAAGTTCATCCGGCGCATCCTCGTACATCCGGATCTCTTCCTGGATGACCTTCTTTTCCCGATCGATGTCATCGGCTTTGAAAAGGGATGAGAAGAACATGTCCGCCAGGACATCGATGGCGATGGGGAGATGCTCGTCGACGACCCTGGCGTAAAAGCAGGTGTATTCCTTGCTGGTGAAGGCGTTCATCTGACCCCCCACCGATTCGATCGCCTCGGCGATCTGCCTGGCGCTTCGCCTGGCAGTCCCCTTGAAGGCCATGTGTTCGATCAGGTGGGAGATCCCCGCTTCATCAGGATTTTCATATCGTGAACCCGTTCCCACCCAGATTCCGATGGACACCGAGCGCATAGCGGGCATCTCCTCCACGGCGATGCGGGTACCGTTTTCAAGCACCACTTTTTGATACATCCTGTTCCTCCCGTTTTGGTCGTTGGTCATTATTTTTTAAGGATGGACTTTTTTCCCACCGGTGTCAAGGTTAAGAGGCCGGTTCCGAATAGAAAACGGTCACCCAGGTAAAAATCGGCCTTGCCGATTAGCCTGCCTGAATGGAGCGGCGCCCTTAGCGGCCACTTGACCTCCATCCGTTTTTCCAGCAGGGGGTCATCCTGAGGGTTGACCGCAAAGCAGATGTCCTCGTCCGGAGCGACCAGCACCGAAGGGCGGTCGCCACCCGCTACCGGCAGCGCAAACACGCTCTTACCCTTGGGGAACTTGTACCACCGGCACTTTTCGTAACCGTACTGCAACAGTTGCCGCGTGTCTGCGTAGCGATCGGCGCTGTCTAGCACCACGGTGATCAGCACCTGCCCGTCTTTTTCGGCAGCGGCTACCAGGCACTGCCCGGCGCTGCTGGTGGTGCCCGTTTTCACGCCGATCACCCTGATTCCGTCGTTCTTGTTGCTCCAGAGCAGCCGGTTGGTATTACTCAGATACACTGGGGTATGGTTTTTTTGGTCGTAGATCACGTCGTCCCTGGTCTGGACAAACTGCCTGAAGAGTTGCTCGCTCAAGGCGTAGCGGCTGATCAGCGCCAGATCGTAAGCTGTGCAACAATGCCCGGGGTTGTCAAGTCCGTGGGGGTTCATGAAAGTGCTCTGCACGGCGCCGATGGTCTTGGCTTTGTAAGTCATCAGGGACGCAAAGGCGCCCTCGGTCCCGGCAATGTGTTCACCGATGGCTACCGCGGCGTCGTTGCCCGAATTGACGAGCGCCCCCTTGATCAGGTCGCGCAGGTCGAAACTCGCTCCCGGGCGCAGGTACAGGCTGGTGCCCTCAGTTCCTGATGCGTACGGACTGACGGTAACGACCTCACCCGCCCGGCAGATGTCCAACCCCAGCAATGCGGTGAGCACCTTGGTGGTGCTGGCCGGCGCCAGCCTTTTGGATGCCATATAACTGTAGAGCACGTGCCCGGTCTGGTAATCCATCAACACAACAGCTCCAGCGGAAACACCGGGCAGTTCCGGTTGCTGAGCCAACGCCGGGCGCACGCCGCTGCCGGCGCCGGCCAATAACACGAACAAAGACAACATTAGCCAGCATAAAATGGTCATCGGTCGTTTGTCGTTGGTCGGTGGAGCTTGTATGTCTGCCTGCCTGCTACTCATTGAATATCAACCCAATCATGATGACGATCCGCCAACTGCGCCGCGCCCGCCACCAAAATTATCACAGAATCGTTGAATTCACTCAGAGAGTAGTTTCTCCAAAGGCACGATTTCATACCCCTGTCCGGCCAGAGTCGTGATGATATCAGGCAGTGCCTTCACGGAGACCGGAGTGGGATGCATCAGAATGATCGCCCCATTATGGGACATGTTTTGGATGCGGGAGACGATCCACTGAGTAGTGGGATTTTGCCAGTCCACAGTGTCAATGCTCCACAGCACCGTACGCAGGTTTGACCTGGCGGCGGCGGCAAGCACCGTATCGTTATACTCCCCATAGGGAGGGGCGTAGAACTTGGCGTGGCGTCCGGTAAACTGATAGAGCACATCATCGGTCTGACGGATCTCGTCCATGTTTTCATCCAGCGACAGGTCGTTGACGTGTGGATGCGAGAATCCGTGATTGCCGATCTCCTGCCCCTCAGCGGCAATCTTCCGGACCAGCGGCCCGTTTTCCTGGGCCCAGCGCCCGGTGATGAAGAACGTCGCCTGGACATGGTGCTGCTTGAAGATCTCCAGTACGTCCGGGAGATCTTCCTGCCCCCAATCGACGTTGACCGTGATGGATACGCATTTTTTGGCCGCACTGCCGTGCGTGATGGGCGCCTCCGGTTTGAAGACCTGCCAGCTCTGATGGGAGACGAGGCCGATGCCAAGTGCGCCAAGGACGAGGATGGAACTCAGAAAGATGATGATTGACAGTTTTCGGGCATAAAAAACAAACACTTCCTTACCCCCTACTGTTTCAAGTCTCCTTAATTAATATTCTCGGGGGAAGGAAGATATTTGGTTTCAGGCTGGTTTCAGGCTACTGCTCGTTTTTCTTCTGCATGCTGCGCATTGCCTCTTTGCGGGACAGGTTGACACGCCCCTGCTTGTCGATCTCGGTAACCTTGACGATGATCTCGTCTCCTTCTTTGAGTACGTCCCGGACCCGGCCAACCCGGTGCTCGTCCAACTGGGAGATATGCACCAGGCCTTCCTTGCCCTGGAGGCCCAACACACCGGGAATGACCTCCACGAAGGCCCCGAAATCCATCAGCCGGGTAACCTTGCCCATATAGATCTTGCCTACTTCCACATCCTGCGTCAGGCACTCGATGATGCGCAGCGCCTTCTGTCCTGCCTCGGCATCGATAGCCGCAATAAACGCCCTGCCGTCATCCCCGATGTCGATCTTGACGCCGGTATCTTCGATGATCTTCCGGATCGTCTTGCCACCGGGACCGATAACGTCCCGGATCTTATCCTGCTCGATGGTGATGGTGATGATCCTGGGCGCATACCTGGAGAGTTCCGGACGCGGCCCCGGCAGCGCTTCCAGGATCTTGGACAGGATGAACATCCGGCCTTCTTTTGCCTGCTCCAGCGCTTTTTTCAGGACTTCCACGGAGACGCCCTTGATTTTCATGTCCATCTGGAGGGCGGTGACCCCCTTGGCGGTCCCGGCTACCTTGAAGTCCATATCTCCCAAGGCGTCCTCGATCCCCTGGATGTCGCTCAACACTGCAAACTTGTCGGTGCCGGTCACCAGTCCCATGGCGATTCCGGTCACCGGGGACGAGATCGGCACCCCCGCATCCATCAAGGCCAGGGTACTCCCGCAGACGCTGGCCATCGAGCTGGAGCCGTTGGATTCAAGGATCTCTGTAACCAGGCGGATAGCATAGGGGAAAGCATCCTCCTTGGGCAACACGTGCAACAGAGCACGTTCCGCCAGGGCGCCGTGCCCGATCTCCCGCCGTCCGGGGCCCCGCATCGGCTTGGTCTCACCAACGGAATATGAGGGGAAATTGTACTGGTGCATATAGCGCTTGGATTCCTCAACACCGAGGCCGTCCAGGATCTGTTCCTCTCTGATCGCCCCCAGGGTGGCCACGGTCAACGCCTGAGTCTGGCCCCTGGTGAATAATCCGCTGCCGTGGGCGCGCGGCAAGATCCCCGCCTCGCAGGTAATCGGCCTGATTTCGTTCAGTTTTCTGCCGTCCGGGCGCTCCTGCTCATCCAGGATCATCTGTCTGACAGTCTCTTTCAAGACGCTGCGAAAGATCTCCTTGATGCCCTTTCCTTGCTCCGGGTAGGACTCCAGGAAATGCTCCCCGGCCGTCCTTTCCAGCTGGTCAATCCCGTCCTGCCTGGCCAGTTTGTCCGGGTTGCGTACCGCCACGGCCACCCTCTCGTTGATATAGTCACGGACCAACCGATCCAACTCCGGATCGACCTGGTAAACCGGGATCTCCAACTTCGGTTTACCCAGTTGGGCGATGATCTCATCCTGGAACCCGATGAGATCCTGAATCACCCGGTGGCCGTAGACAATTCCCTCCATCATGATCTCCTCGGACACTTCCTTGGCCCCGGCCTCAACCATCATCACCGCGTCCCTGGTTCCGGCAACCACCAGGTGCATCTCGCTCTGCTCGGTCTGTTCCCGGGTCGGGTTGATGACAAACTCACCGTTGATCCGGCCAACAATCAGGCCGGCAATGGGGCCCGAGAAGGGAATGTCCGATATCGAGAGAGCGATGGAAGCGCCGGTCATGGCCGTCACGTCCGGAGGGCAATCCTGGTCAACCGACAGCACGGTGGCTACTACCTGAACGTCGTTTCTGAATCCATACGGAAACAGTGGCCGGATCGCTCTGTCTGTCATTCTCATCGCTAGAACCGCCTTTTCGCTGGGCCTGCCCTCACGCTTGATAAAACCGCCGGGAATTTTTCCAACTGCGTAGAGGCGCTCCTCATAGTCGACCAACAGCGGGAAAAAGTCCATCCCCTGGCGCGGCTCCTTGGAGACCGTTGCCGTCACCAGGACGACAGTATCACCGTAGCGAAGCAGAACCGAGCCATTGGCCTGTTTGGCCACTTTCCCAATCTCTGCTGTCAGGAGTCTACCGCCCAGCTTCGTGCGGAATTCTTGCATAATTAACCTCCTCTTTTAGTTGTTGGCCGTTAGTCGTTAGCCTTTGAATGCGCGCTGTTCTGGATGCAATTCATTAAATACTGTCACTGCAGATCTTTCTCTGATGACTAACGCGCCCGCGAGCGCAGCCGACCGTTGGTCATTGAAATTTATGTACCAATGTTTTTTAGGTACGCAATGGATCATAAACTTGAAGTCTTTAATCCCGGCGGCCATATAATTGGAAAGAGCGGTAAACCGCTCTCTCTGCGCAAACAATCTACCTGTACAGACTCCTCTGGTTAAGATTCCTCTATGGTCGATGGCGCTACCAATCCGAAAAACATAACTCTCATCTACCCTGGATAGACCCTAGCGCCGCAATCCCAGTCTATCGAGGATCGCCCTGTATCTCAAGGGATCGTTTGTTTTCAGGTAATTCAAAAGCGCCCGTCTCTGGCCGACCATCTTCAGCAGGCCTCTTCTGGAGTGGTGATCCTTCCGGTGTATCTTCAAGTGTTCATTGAGATAGTTGATCCTTTCAGTGAGGAGTGCGATCTGAACTTCGGGAGAGCCCGTGTCCCGCTCATGGATTTTAAATTTTTCGATGATATCTTTTTTTACAGGGGCACTGAAAGCCATCATTGATTCCTCCTACCGGTCGCTTTTAAGTTGTTGGCTGCTGGGACAGGGCCTCAGCCTCTTCTGCCATAGTCAATTATCACATATTATCTTATCAAAAATCAAGTGTAATGTAAATTTTGCGAATTCCGACCCGTATTTATCTCCTGCTTTGATCCGCATTAGAGGGAACACCCTGCCGGGGCTTCAACTGGCTCTAAGCTTCAGTGGGTGATTGCTTTTCCCCCACTGNNCGGGTAGTCATCTGTGATAAATTGCGAAGTGGGCCTGCCAATGCCTTCTCTGCTCACTTCCACGCCTATTTTTGCCAGATGACTACCCGGGCGCCTCCCGCCTCTCAATTACAACAGCTTCCTGAATATCCTTCTCGATCTGCAGCACCAGGGCCTCCGCAGACTCAAAGCGCCGCTCCCAGCGCAATCTTGCAAAAAGTTCTATTTCAATACTCTCTCCATATACAGACCCTTTGAATTGCAGCAGGTGCGCCTCAATCACTATCTGCCGGCTGTCTACAAAGGTCGGCCGGGAACCGATGTTTACCACAGTGATGTAGCGGCCGCCGGCAATCCGGGCTGAACCCGCATAAACACCGGCATGAGGGATAATCACATCCACGGCGGTGGCTACGTTGGCGGTGGGAAATCCGAGCAGTCTGCCCCGGCTGTCTCCCGGCGCCACCACTCCCCTGATGACAGGCCAGTAACCCAATAGCTGCTGCGCCCGGGCAATGTCTCCTGACTCCAGGGCAGTCCTGACAGCCGTGCTGCTTACCAATGCACCGTCAACGAATACTGGCGGGATCACGGATACCGCAAAACCGTACCGTTCTCCGTAAGACCTTAGTTGTTCCGGCGTCCCCGAAGCCCGGTGCCCGAACCTGTAATTGAAACCCACAAAGACCCCGGCCACATTGAGCTTATCCACCAGGATCGTCTTCACAAACTCCCCGGCGGCGAGCGACGCCATGCATCCGTCAAAGTCGATCACAAAAGCTGCTTCGATTCCCAACCGGGCCAGGAGTTCCAGTTTCTTTTCAAGGTCTAACAACATTTTCGGGCTGCCGGCAGGGTTTAAAAAATGCTCGGGGTGTGGATGAAAAAGAAAGACTCCCGGAGTCTTCCCTTCCTGCCGTGAATACCTGACCATTTTGTCTAAAAGACACCTGTGGCCGCGGTGTAATCCGTCAAAATTGCCCAGGGCCAAAACCAACTGCTTTTCGGGATAGGGAACAGAATCAAGGCTGTGCCATACTTCCATCTCGCAACCTCATAATTTAGTAGTGGGTGGTTATTGTAGTCCAATGTCTAACGGCTCACAGACAACGACCAATGTTAGTGGTGGGTGGCTGGCAGGTTGAACACTTTGGTCAGTTTATATGTCCAGGCGCCGTTCAATTGCTCCTGAAACTGACCCAAGGCCAGGAGCGTGCCATCCGGCCCGTAGAGGCGGACAAAGGGCGGCAAATTGCTGGCGCCGATCCCGCCGCAGATGCCCGAGGGCGAAAGTGGAAGACCGTTCTTGATGGTGGCCACAGCTTTTTCTTTGACGGTCAGGGCCGGAATCTCCGACAGCCCCTCATCGATCGGAAGCAGGAAAGAGCGGTCGCCCTCGTCCCACAGGGCTCTGATCTGCTCCAAGGTATAGGCGTCTTCAATGGTGAAGCGCCCGCTGGCGGTCCTGATCAGAAACGAGAGGTAAGCGCCACAGCCCAGTTTGCTTCCGATATCTGCAGCCAGACTCCGGACATAGGTCCCCTTGGAACAGGTCACGTCCAGCAGCAGGCGCGGGTATAATCCGGTATCGTTGAAACGCACGGGTATCAGATCGTAAATAGTGACGCGCCGCGGCTTGCGCTCCACAACCTTCCCCTGCCTGGCCAACTGGTACAGGCGCTTTCCTCCGACCCGTAGGGCAGAAACCATTGGCGGGACCTGCTTGATCTCGCCCGCAAAACCACCAAGCACGTCGATCAGCCGGTCATATGGCAGGGATACGGAGGCCAGCCTGCTGACGACTTTGCCGCCGGCGTCATGGGTATCGGTGTCTATGCCAAAGGTGAGTTCCGCCCGATAAGTTTTTTTCTTGTCGATCAGGTATTCCGCCACCCTGGTGCCCTGTCCAATACAAACCGGCAGCACTCCTGCGGCCCCCGGATCCAGGGTGCCCGTGTGGCCGGTCTTCTGGGTAGCAAATAACCTGCGCAAAGTTGCAACAACATCGTGGGATGTCAACCCTGGCGGTTTCAAGACATTGATCAGACCATTCATCGACAAACCTCACCTCTGAGAAGTGTGAGGTGGGAGGTTAGAGGTGAGATCCTTGTTGGTATTGGCTTTGCCGATATGTTCTATCTCACTTCTCACTTCACACTTCACACATCCCAAATAGTCCCTGGCAGCACCGACTACGAGCGCCTCCACCTCCTGCAGGGTACCCCTTACGGTGCATCCTGCAGCCCTCTCGTGCCCTCCCCCTCCAAAGCGACCGGCTAAAATATTGACGTCCACAATGTTTTTAGAGCGTAATCCGACACGAATCACGCCATCGTCGACCTCCTTGAAGAGAATGCCCACTTCCACACCGGCGACGGACTTCGGGTAATTGACGAAGTCTTCGCTGTCATCCAAACGGCAGCCGGTCTCCTCAAAAAACCGCCGCGGCAGCGACATCCAGGCAATCCGGCCGTCCTGTTCCAGGGTCAGGGTTGATAGTCCTTTTTCTAGCAGGCGGATGCTGGATAGGTTTTTTTGCTCGTTGAGGCACTGCTGAACATTGCGTTGGTTGGCGCCGAGATCGAGCAGCATCGAGACCGCCAGGTGGCACCGGGAAGTAGCGTTCTGATACTGAAAGGAACCGGTATCGGTTACTATGGCCGTATAGAGATTGGTCGCCACATCAGGAGAGATTCTGATGCCAAGGCTGTCCATGATCCGGTACAGAATTTCTCCGGTGGCGGAGGCCCCGGCATCGACGATATTTACGGCGCCGAAGCCGGTATTGCTGATATGATGGTCGATGTTGATCAGGGAATCACAGTTTTCAAGGATGCCTGCCATCTCTTTACCGGCTCGATCCAAACTGGTACAGTCAAGCACGATGCCGCAGGCAAAGCGCTTCCCCTGCAACTGAGCCGATCCTGGTTCGCCGGTGTCTCCGGCCGCGGCCATAACCAGGCCGGACCCGGGCAAAAAGAGGTACGAGGGCGGTAAGGGCTGCGCCAGGATGGTTGCGGCATCCCTGTTCATACCCCTCAGGGCAAGACATAAACCGATCACCGAACCGGCGGCGTCTCCGTCGGGATGGATGTGGGTGGTAATGACAAAGCTGTCGGCTGTTTTGAAAACTTCCGCTCCTGGATAACCGATCTGCTTCAATCTTCAACCCTCTTGTCGTCTACGACCTGGCGAATGAGGTTGGCCAGCCTGACGCCCCGTTGAATGGACTGGTCGAGACAGAAAGTGAGTTCGGGGAGAAACCTCAGCCGGATTCTTTTCCCGAGTTCCGAGCGTATGAACCCACCGGCGCTCTGCAGTCCCGCAAGCGTCTGGGACTGTTCCTCCTCCGAGCCGTAAACGCTGACGAACAGCTTGGCATAGCGCATGTCCCCGGACACCTCGACATCGGTTATGCTGGACAACCTGCATATCCGGGGGTCCTTCAATTCTGCCTGGAGCATGCCGGTGACTTCGCGCTTGATCTCTTCTGCAAGCCTGTGAGGTCGGAAACCCATAGTCGTTCACCCTTTTAAGGTATTGGGACATGCGCCCTTTTGGGGGAATGTCCCCTAAAGCAGCCGCTTGATCTCTTCAATGGTATATCCTTCCATGATGTCACCCTGTTTGACATCCTGGAACTTGTCGAGGCCAATGCCGCATTCGTAGCCTTGCGCTACTTCCTTCACGTCGTCCTTGAAGCGCCTCAGGGAGGCGATGTTCCCCTCATAGATCACGACACCGTCCCTGATCAGGCGCACCTTGCCGTTCCTGGCCATCTTGCCTTCAGTGATGTGGCATCCGGAGATAACCCCGATCTTGGGAATACTGAAGATATCCCGCACCTCGGCCCTGCCGCCCACAACCTCTCGCAGTTCCGGCTCCAGGAGACCCTCGAGGGCGGCCCTGACGTCATCAATGATCTCATAAATAACCCGGTATAAGCGGATCTCCACCTGCTGCATATCCGCTGTCATTTTGGCGTTGACTTCCGGACGCACGTTGAAGCCGATGATCAGGCCGTTGGAGGCGCTGGCGAGCATCACGTCATTCTCTGTTACCGCCCCTACCCCGGAATGGATGATTTTCAGGCGCACCTCGTCAGTGCTCAACTTCGACAGGGCTTGAAGCAAGGCCTCAACGGAACCCTGGACGTCAGCCTTGACGACCAGGTTCAGTTCTTTGATCTTGCCCTGCCGGATCTGCTTGAAAAGGTCCTCCAGGGTCACCTTTTCGGGGTTGACGTTATCCTGCTGCCGCTTTAGCTTTACCCGTTCTTCAACGATCTGGCGGGCCAGCTTTTCATCCGGCAACACATAAAAGGGGTCGCCTGCATTGGGCGCCTCGGACAGGCCAAGGATTTCCACCGGTGTGGCGGGGAGCGCCTTCTTCACCCGGCGTCCCTTGAAGTCCAGCATCGCCCTGACTTTGCCGTAGGCAGTGCCTGCCAGGGCATAATCACCTACATGCAGGGCGCCCTTCTGGATCAGCACCGTGGCCACCGGGCCTCTTCCCTTATCCAGCCTGGCGTCAATCACAGTACCACGGGCCGCCCGGTTGGGGTTGGACTTGAGTTCCTCCATCTCGGATACCAGCAGCAACATCTCCAGCAGGCGCTCCAGGCCCTCCTTGGTATGTGCTGAAACTGGCACGCATATAGTATCCCCGCCCCACTCCTCAGCAACCAGGCCATACTCCGTCAACTGTTGCTTGACCCGATCCTGGTCGGCCTGGGGCTTGTCGATCTTGTTGACGGCCACCACGATCGGAACCCCGGCCGCCTTGGCATGGTTGATCGCCTCTACAGTCTGAGGCATCACCCCATCATCCGCCGCCACCACCAGGACGGCAATATCCGTTACCTGCGCTCCACGGGCGCGCATGGATGTGAAGGCCTCATGGCCCGGGGTATCCAAAAAGGTGATTTTCTTGCCCCTGAGTTCCACCTGGTAAGCGCCGATGTGCTGCGTGATCCCGCCCGCCTCGGTGGCGATGACGTTAGTCTGCCGGATGGCGTCAAGCAGGGATGTTTTCCCGTGATCGACGTGTCCCATCACGGTGATTACCGGCGGCTTCATTTCCAGCGCTGCTTCATCATCCTCTGTTTCATCCAGGACCGCCTCCAGGGTTGCCTCGATCTTCTCGAGCTCCACATCGGCTCCGAACTCCTGGGCGATCAGGGCGGCTGTGTCGGCGTCAACCACCTGGTTCAAGGTGGCCATGATCCCCATTTCGATCAGCTTCTTGATCACGGCGCCGGGGTCGACCTGCAACCTGTTGGCCAGGTCCTGTACCGTGAGCTTCTCTTCAATGACAATCGCTTTCGTCATAACGACGTTTGCGGGATGGTGCTGCTGTTGTTGGCGATGACCAGGCGGTCTGCGCTTTCTCTTGCCGCGGGCAGGCACGGCCACCACCTTGGAAAGCAGCTTCCGCTGGCTCTGTTCCTGGGTACGCCGCTGTTCTTCCCTTCTCTCCAAGGCCTTTTTCCGGTAGTCCTCCCGATCTATAACCACGTTTTGCCCCTGGTTTGCTATGCTTGTTTTGGTCGTCGCCTGGACGCCGGCCCTGGCAGGTCTTGCTGTCTGGGCAGGTCTGGCAGACCCACCAGTCTGGGCAGGACGGACTCCCGACCTGTTCACGGGAGCTCCCGAGCCTTTGGCCTGTGGAGGCCGGGCCGCTGTCTGGCCAACTTTCGTAAAAGCGTTATTTTGAGCCGTCCTGATGGCACCAGGCGCCCCTTGCGGGCGCCCGCTTGCAGGCGCAGAACCGGTATTGCCGCCAGGCCTTGGCCCAGTCGGACGCGAAGTGCCGGTTTGGACAGGCCTCGTCCCAGTCGGCGCGGCGCCTCTTGTCGGGCCGGGGGCCTGGGCGGGTCCGGTCTGGCCATTGGTCTGCGGAGGCCTGGCCGCTGTCTGGGCAGCTTTCACAAAAGCGTTATTTTGAGCAGTCCTGGTGGCGCCAGCCGCCCCTTGCGGGCGCTCGCTTGCAGGCGCTGTCCCGGCACCGCCGCTTGCGGGCGCAGAACCGGTATTGCCGCCAGGCGCCTTCCCAGTCGGACGCAGGGCGCCGGTTTGGACAGGCGCGCCAGGCGCGCCGTGCGGGTGCCCGCTTGCGGGCGCAGAGGACCTGGCGCCGTCTGACGGCGCGGCGCCTCTTGCCGGGCCGGGGGCCTGGGCGGGCGTTTTAGTTATTGGTTGGGGCTGCTGCTCTTCTTTCATAAAAGCTTCCTTCAATCGCCTGGTCTCCTCATCCTCCAGAGTGCCCATATAGCTCTTGACAGGCAAACTCATCTGCTGCATTCTGTCAAGCAGAACCTTGCTGCTCACTCCGAGGTCCTTAGCAAGCTCATAGACGCGAATTTTTCCCATCAAATCACCTCCAAATGACAACATATATCCATGCCTGTTTGTTTGCTTGTTCAACTAGTTCTTGACTTCAGTGGGGGAAGAGAATCCCCCACTGAAGCTTAAGAACTAGTTAATACAGTGACGCGCCCAGAGGG
>PKYJ01000123.1:16707-24108 GCA_003132605.1 Peptococcaceae bacterium
CGAAGCCCGCCGGCGCCGATCAGGCCGGGGAACTTGAAGCCAGCCCCGCCTTCAAGTTTTCCACGACCTCCGGGGGGAGGTCCGCATGCAATGCCCGCTGCAGTTTCTTCCCGGTCAGGGCCAAGTTCAGGCATCCGAGATCCCGGCACAGGTAGGCGCCTCTTCCGGAAAGCTTTCCGGTGGCATCGATCTTCACCTGTAGGTCCGGCGTCCTGACAATCCTGATCAGTTCTTTTTTACCCCTTGTTTTTTGGCACCCCACGCAGATCCGCTGGGGAATCTTCTTGATCCTGCCCATCGCTGACATTCTCCTCCCCGTCGGGTTCAGAGGCCTCCTCAATCTTGTCCCGCATCTGAGAGATACTCTTGATGTCGATCTTCCATCCTGTCAGCCTGGCAGCCAGGCGGGCATTCTGTCCCTCTTTTCCGATCGCCAGCGACAACTGGTGGTCCGGAACGGTCACTCTGGCGATCTTCTCCTCCTCGCCAATCGCGACAGCGATCGGTTTTGCCGGGCTCAGGGCATTGGCCACGAACTCCACCGGGTTGCTGTTCCACCGGACAATATCGATCTTCTCCCCCTTCAACTCGTTGACGATTGCCTGCACCCGCATGCCCTTCGGGCCGACGCATGCCCCGACGGAGTCCACATTCTCATCCCTGGAATACACCGCGATCTTGGAGCGGCTGCCCGGTTCTCTGGCAACAGCCTTGATTTCCACCACGCCCTCGTAGATCTCCGGTACCTCCAGCTCAAAAAGACGCTTGACCAGACCGGGATGGGTTCTGGAGACCAATATCTGGGGCCCCTTGGTGGTTTTCTTGACCTCGATCAGGTAAGTTTTAATGCGATCGCCCTGTTTATGCCTTTCTGTCGGTATCTGTTCTGCAGGTGCGAGCAGCGCTTCGGCCCGGCCGAGGTCGATAAACATATTCTTGGCTTCCAGACGCCGAACCACTCCGGTTACGATGTCCCCCTCCCGGCTCAAGAATTCTTCATAGATCAACCCGCGCTCCGCTTCCCTGATTTGCTGCATAACCACCTGTTTGGCAGCCTGAGCTGCAATTCGCCCGAAATTCCTGGGGGTGACCTCGACTTCTACCACATCCCCGAGGACCACTTCGGAACCGTCCTCTTGGCAATCACCGATGGCGATCTCCAGACGTGGGTCGGTGACAGACTCCACCACCAATTTTTTGGCAAAAACCCTAAACTCACCGGTATCCCTTTCGATCTCGACCATGGCATTCTGCGCCCCGAAATTCTTCCGGAACGCAGTGAGCAGGGCATGTTCAGTAGCCTGTAAAAGGACATCCATGCTGATGCCTTTCTCTCTTTCGATTTCTTTTAGGGCACTGAAAAATTCAGTATTCATAATCGGTCGTACCTCCCGAACCCTTCAAAGGTTCGCGACCCATGGCCGCTAATCGTGATCATGCCTGGGAGCAGAAACATAATATTTAAGAGTGGGCATAAACCCACTCCCTCAGCAACCTCCTCGAAAAATCAGCCTTTCAGACCTAAACCCCGACGTTCAGGTGTGCTTTCAGTCTGAAACAAAGATTCAGAGCCTGCCAAACTTAGCCCTTTAGCTAGTCAAAATTATATCAAAGCGTCACGCTTTCTGCAACCAGGCCTTTTACTAATTTTAAAGTTTCTACGGATCTTGCACAAAAGGATGATCCATCGAGGGCTCGCTATCAGTCCCGGTTCAACGAGTTCTAAGCTTCAGTGGGGGAAGGCAATCGCCCACTGAAGCTTAGAACTCGTTAATACAGTGATGTAGCCGCTCTTATCCCACCGCTTCATAGAAGCGGAGGTATTAGAGCGGGTAGTCATCTGTGGTGAGTTTGTGCCTGAGATACGCCGCGGCCGTATCCTTGGGAATCCTCTCCACGGCGCCGGAGGCCCGCCACTTGATTTCCACCAGCCCATCCGTTGCCGAATCCCTGTTGATGACGATCCGCACCGGGTAGCCAATCAGGTCCGCGTCCTTGAATTTCACCCCGGGCCTTTCAGGACGGTCGTCGTAGATGGAGTCGATACCGGAGTCTGTCAATTGCCGGCATAAGTCCTCCGCCAGGTCAGCCTGCAGGGAGTCGTGCTGCCCAACCGGAATAATCACGGCCTCATAGGGAGCAATAGACGATGGCCAGATGATGCCATCCTGATCATGCCACTGTTCGACCGCTGCCGCCAGGGTACGGGTGACTCCGATTCCATAGCAGCCCATCACCACAGCAATCTCCCTGCCGCTTTCGTCCAAGACGTTGGCTCCCATGGCTTTACTATATTTCGTTCCCAGTTTGAACAACTGGCCGATCTCGATCCCCCGCTTCAGTTGTAACGGCTGCCCGCACTTGGGGCAGATGTCGCCTTCCTGAGCGAGCCGGAAGTCGGCGAAGTCTTCCACCTGATAATCTCTACCATAATTCACGTTGCGGTAGTGGAAGTCCGGCTCGTTAGCCCCTGCCACCGCATTTGACAGGTTTTTGGTCTCGTTGTCTGCCAATAGCCTGACCCGTCCGCCTAGACCGACCGGCCCTGCAAAACCTTGCGGCAAGCCGAAGCGTCCGGCGATATCCTCCTCATCTGCTATCTCCAGCACATTCGTATGCAGATAGTTTTTAAGCTTGATCTCGTTAAGGCTGCGGTCTCCTCTCACCAGAACCGCTACCGGCTCGTCGTCTGTGACGTACATCAGGATCTTCAGCACCTGCTCAGCCGGGATGCCCAGGTATTCGGCCACTTCACTTACCGTGTGCGTTCCCGGCGTCCGCACCCGCTGAAGTGGCTGCAACGCTGCCGGCGCTGTCTGGCTCTCTACCGGGCAGGGCGCCTTTTCAACATCCGCAGCATAATCGCAGGCTGAACAGAAGACGATCTCCGCCTCGCCGGTGTCTGCCATGACCATAAACTCGTGGGTGTCGTTCCCACCGATGGCGCCGGGGTCAGCATCCACCACCCTGAAGTCTAACCCGCAGCGGGTGAAGATCCGGTTATAAGCCGCGTACATCTTGCGATAGCTCAGATCGAGGCCATTCTCGTCGATGTCAAAAGAATACAGGTCCTTCATGATGAACTCCCGGCCACGCAGTAGCCCGAAGCGCGGCCTCCGCTCATCCCGGTACTTGTTCTGTATCTGGTACAACATTAAAGGAAGTTGCCGGTATGATCTGATCTCCTGGCGAACCAACTCCGTAAAGAGCTCCTCGTGTGTCGGTCCCAGGCAGAAACTGCGCTCATGCCTATCCTTCAAGCGAAACAACTCCGGGCCGTAGACATCCCATCTCCCACTCTGCTGCCAGAGTTCCGCCGGCTGAATGATCGGCATGAGCAGTTCGATGCCCCCGGCCCGGTTCATCTCTTCCCGGATGATCGCTTCAATCTTCAGCAGCACCCGGTGACCCAGGGGCAAGATGGTATAGATCCCGGCGGCCACCTTGCGGAGCATGCCGGACCTGAGCAGCAACTGGTGGCTAACGATGTCAGCATCCGCCGGCACCTCCCTTAAAGTAGAAATCAGTGTCTCAGTCGCTCTCATGATCTTGTTTCCTTTCATCCAGGGTTTGTTTGATTTCCATAATTAAAGCTTCAGCAAGGTTTTCTTCCGGCACCCTACGGAGCAGTTGGCCATGCTTGAACAACATACCTTTACCCCTACCGCCGGCAATACCGACATCCGCATCCCGTGCTTCGCCCGGTCCGTTTACAGTACAGCCCATCACCGCTACCTTCAAGCTCTCGTCCGTTTCCGGGAGTTGCTCCTCGACAACCCGGACGATTTCCAACAGGTCGATCTGGCAGCGCCCACAGGTCGGGCAGGAGATCAGATCGATGCCACCCTGGCGCAAGCCGAGGCTCCTGAGAATCTGTTTCCCTGCCCTTACCTCCTCGTGTGGCGTACCTGTAAGGGACACCCGGATGGTGTCCCCGATGCCCTCGGATAGGAGAGTCCCGATGCCAATAGCCGATTTAACGGTGCCTGCCCAGGGTCCGCCCGCCTCAGTCACCCCCAGGTGCAGGGGGTAATCAACCTTTTCCGAAAGCAGCCGGTAAGCTTCGATAGTCAGAAGCACATCAGAGGCTTTGACGGAGATCTTGATGTCGAAGAACTGTTCCTGCTCCAGCAGCCGGACGTGAGAAAGGGCGCTCTCCACCAGAGCGGCAGGGGTTCTCCCGTAGCGCTCCAGGATCTCTGGCGCCAGGGAACCGGCATTCACGCCGATCCTGATCGGAATCCGGCGCTCCGCTGCCGCCCTAACAACCGCCCGCACCCGGTCTTGCGACCCGATGTTTCCAGGATTGATCCGCAACCCGTCGACTCCAGCCGCAATCGCTTGCAACGCCAGCCGGTAATCGAAGTGAATATCCGCCACCAGGGGGATGCCGATACTGGACCTGATCCCGGCCAGTTCCCTGGCTGCCAGTTCGTCAGGCACAGCCACCCTGATCACGTCGCACCCGAGGTGCTCCAATTCCCTGATCTGTGTCACGGTGGCCGCGGCATCCCTGGTATCCGTCTTGGTCATCGTCTGTACGGAAATGGGCGCCCCGCCGCCCACAGGAAGGCGCCCCAGTATCAACTGCCTGGTATTCCGCCTCATCGTTTCAGCCTCAACCTCCTGTAAACAGCCGTACAATGTCGTTGTAAGTAATCATCAGCACGAGACACATAAGCACTGCAAACCCTACCAGGTGGATGATGCTTTCTTTTTCAGGGTTGATCGGCTTGCCTCTCACTCCCTCCAGGAGTAGAAAGACCAGGCGGCTGCCGTCCAGCGCCGGGATCGGCAAGAGGTTGACAATGGCCAGGTTGATGCCCAGCACTCCGGTAAGCATCAGCAGGTAACGCAGGCCTTCCCGGGCCGTATCGCCAAGCTGTTGGACAATTCCTACCGGGCCCGACAGATCCTGCATCTGAACCTTGCCCGTGAACAGTTGCGCCAATGACTGCACAATCTGTGCCGACCAGCCATATGATTCCTGCAAGCCGGATTGCATGCCCGGGATAAGGCCCTGCTTTAACCAGACAGTTGTTGGGACAATGCCGATCAGGCTGATCTTGGAACTGGGATCATATTCCGGTGTGATCACCAGGCTGAAGTCTTGCCCCTGGCGCTCGATCAGCAACGTCACCGGACTGGTGCCCTTGCTGTGGATATTCGAGGCCACGTCATCCCAGGTTGACGTTGGCTGGCCATCAATCATGGAGATCCGGTCGCCGGGTTGCAAACCGGCATGTTCGGCAGGGCTCTTGGGCATGATGTCCCCGATCAGGTTGGCGTTGGATGCCGTAGGAGTGCCCATGACGCTGAACAGGATGACGAAGATCAGGACTGCGAACACCAGGTTGGACAGGGAACCGGCCAGGATCACCCCTATCCGCGCCGCCAGGGGTTTGTGGTTGAAGCCGTTCGGGCGGTTGTCATTGGGCTCCATACCCGCAATCTTGTTATATCCACCGAGAGGCAATATCCGCAGGGAATACCTGGTCTCGCCCCATTGCCTGCTGGCTATGGCAGGCCCGAACCCCAGGCTGAATTCATCGACCGGCATCCCGGACAGTTTGGCCACGATAAAGTGACCGAGTTCATGAACGAAGATCAGGACCCCCAATACCAGGAGGGCAACTAGGATAAACATGGCCCTACCACCTCGAACTCAGGATATGTTCCGCCACCTGCCGGGCACACCCGTCTGCGTTCAGGATCTCGTCCAGGCCTGGCGAGGGGATGACGGCATGACTACTCATCGCTCCCTCAACAACCTTGGCTATTGATAGGAATGGTATCTTTCCCTGCAAGAAACCCATCACTGCCACCTCGTTGGCGGCGTTCAAGACCGCTGGCATGGTGCCGCCGGCCTTCCCTGCCTCAATGGCCAGAGCCAGGCAATGAAAGGTTTCCAGGTCAGGTTTGGCGAAAGTCAACTGCGCCGCCCCGGCCAGATCGAGTGGTTCCAGCCGGTTGGCTATGCGTTCCGGAAACATAAGCGCATACTGGATCGGCACCCGCATGTCCGGCCGCCCCAGTTGGGCGATCACCGCCCCGTCCTGATAAACAACCAGGCCGTGCACGATGCTCTGCGGATGGATCAGCACCTCTATGTCAGGGTAATCAACATCGAACAGCCACCTGGCCTCGATGACCTCCAGGCCCTTGTTCATCAGGGTGGCCGAATCGATGGTGATCTTCGCCCCCATCTGCCAGGTCGGATGCCTGAGAGCCTGCTCCGGCGTCACATCCCGCAACTGCTCCCCGGTCATGCCGTGAAAAGGCCCGCCGGAACCAGTTATAATCAGTCTGGCAACTGAGATGTGCCCGCGCCCGCCAGGGCGGGCCCCCGCTCGTCTCTCGCCTCTCAATAAACACTGGTGGATGGCGGAATGCTCGCTGTCCACGGGTATTACCTGCACCCCCCGGCTCTCAGCAGCACTCATTACCAGGGAACCCCCCGCCACCAGGGCCTCCTTGTTGGCCATGGCCACAGTCTTGCCACTGCTTATGGCCTCCAGCGTGGGAACCAGGCCGGCGATCCCGCTCACGGCCACCAGAATGAGGTCTGCGTCGGGCAGGCTGGCCAACTCTTTCAGGCCAGCGGGACCCGGCAGGCAAACAACGCCGCTCCCACGGGAGCGCCGCCCGAATTCCTTGGCCGCAGCCAGGTCCGCCACCGCGGCAAAAGGTACGCCGTGAGCCGCCACCTGTTCCTCGAGCAGTTCTATATTCTGATTGGTGGCCAGCCCGACCAGTTTGAACCGGTCCGGAAACCATCCGATCACTTCCAGAGCCTGTTTCCCGATAGACCCGGTAGATCCGAGCACAACCACGTTCTTTCGGTCCAATTAGGCGCCCACCTTTTTAGGATGTGCGAGGTGAGAGGTTAGAGAATCCTCGGCTCGACCAATTACCTTACGAGCGCAATTATACCATATAGAAGCAGGAGGCCGATGCCAAGACGCAGGTTGCCGGCGAACAACAGCCGGCCAGGATCACTATCGCCAGCCTGACTAGCATCAAAAGGCCACGCTCCAGCAATGGAGACAAGCTCTTTCACTCCTAACGGAATAAAAGCAGCTTCAGATAAAGATATGCGACTGGAGCGCTGAAAAGAAGACCGTCAAAACGGTCGAGGACGCCCCCGTGGCCCGGTATCATGATACCGGAGTCTTTCACGCCAGCCATCCTCTTTAGAGCCGATTCCACCAGGTCGCCCACCTGTACGAAAATACCGATCAGCAGGCTCAACGCCACAGTGTCAAAATAGGTGCCTATCGGGTGCAGTCTCTGAAAAATAAGAGCGGCGCCAACGGTCATCAGCAGGCCGCCAGCCACTCCCTCAAGGGTTTTTTTCGGGCTCAGGGCAGGGCATAAGGAGTGCCTGCCCAAATAGCTACC
>PKYJ01000148.1:0-6721 GCA_003132605.1 Peptococcaceae bacterium
GCAATTTTACCAATCTCCATGCCGATGTCCGCCATTACCACGGCACCAACCCCAAGTTTGTCTACAGCGCCCTGTCCCAGTTCGGGGTGGCGGAGACGATCGCCTTTTTCCGGCAACTGGGGATCGACCACAAAGTGGAGGACTGCGGTAAGGTCTTCCCCATGTCCGATCAGGCCTCCAGCGTCCTGGACGTGCTCCGCTACGAGCTGGATGACCTGGGGGCGGCCGTCCGGTGCGATGCCCAGGTCCGGGAGATCCGGCGTGGCATCGGCGTATTTTGCCTGCAGTTGGATGACGGCTCCACCGTTAGCGGTGACCGGGTGATCCTGGCTGCCGGCGGCAAGGCCATGCCTGCCACAGGCTCCGACGGCAGCGGTTTTGAGCTGGCCCGGCAGTTGGGACATACCATCGTTGATCCCTTTCCCGCCCTGGTGCAGTTGAAGTTGGAAGGCGGCTTCTTCAAGCAGGTGGAGGGCCTGAAGTTTGCCGGAACAGCAGAGATTCTCCGGGAGCAGGACGGGGGCGGTTTCAGGATGATCGCCCGGGACCGGGGTGAGATCCTCTTTACATCCTACGGGGTATCCGGCCCGCCGATTCTGCAGATCAGCAGGAAGGCGGGGGAGTTGCTCCAGGCAGGGGAGCGACCCTGGCTGAGACTGGTGGTGTTTGACGCGATGACCCTGGAGGAGGCAGACAGGGTACTCAGTGAGCGTTTTCAGAATATGCCCAGAAAAACCCTGGAGATCAGCCTGGTGGGTCTGATCTCCAAACGGCTGATCCCGGTGTTGCTCAGAGAGGCTGGAGTTGCCGACCCGCGCTGCCGGGTGGCCAACCTGCCTGGCGGAGAGCGGGAGAAGATTGCCGGCATCCTGACCGGCTGGAAGCTGCCGGTCCGGGGGACGATGTCCTGGCAGAACGCCCAGGTGACCGCAGGGGGCGTGTCCACCGCCGGGGTCGAGCCCCGCACCATGGAGTCCAGGCTGGTGCCGGGGCTGTATCTGTGCGGCGAGGTACTGGACATCGACGGGGCCTGCGGCGGCTATAACCTCCAGTGGGCCTGGTCCTCCGGCTACATCGCCGGGAGCAGTGCGGCATCAGGCTAATTCAGCGTTTAACCGATGAAGGTGGGGAAGCGCGTGTTGAAGTTGCCCCCGATCAGGCTGGAACTGCAAGAGGACGAGTCTGACCTGCGCCGGAAGATCGCCCGGCTGCTGGGGATCAGGGATGGGGACCTGATCGGCTACGAGTTGCTGCGCCAGTCGGTCGATGCCCGCCAGCGCGGGCGGGTGTCTATTGCCCATACTGTGGCTGCCGAAGTGCGCAACGAGAACCGGGTGCTCCGAGCGAGGCGCCCGGGCGTGGCCAGGCTTGTGCTCGAGTCATATCGCTACGCGCAGCCGGGGATGGAGCCGCTGGTGGACCCGCCGGTGATCGTCGGCATGGGTCCAGCCGGCCTGTTCGCCGGGCTGGTGCTGTCCCAGATGGGCTACCGGCCGCTGCTCCTGGAGCGGGGAGAGGACGTGGAATCCCGGAGGCGGCAGGTGTCTGCCTTCTGGAGCAGCGGCCAACTGGACGGGGAGAGCAACGTCCAGTTCGGCGAGGGCGGGGCCGGGACGTTTTCGGACGGCAAGCTGACGACCCTGATCCGCGACCCCAGGTGCTGCAACTAACTGGATGAGTTCGTGGCGGCTGGCGCCCCGGAGCAGATCCTCTACCTTAACAAGCCCCACATCGGCACCGATCGCCTGCAGGCGGTGGTCAAGAACCTCAGATCGCTGATCGTGAGCAACGGAGGCACCGTGCGATTCAGGGCGCGGGTCACAGGCCTGGCGCTCGCCGGGGGCGAGGTCCGTGGCGTCATGGTCAACGGTTCCGAGCGCATCGACGCCCGGGTGGTGTTGCTGGCTACCGGGCACAGCGCCAGGGATACCTATGCCATGCTCATGGAGCACGGTGTCGCTCTCCACCAGAAGCCCTTCTCCGTCGGGGTGCGGATCGAGCATCCCCAGCAGTTCATCGACGCTGCCCAGTATGGTTCCCAGGCCGGCCACCCCCGCCTGGGGCCTGCGGATTACAAGCTTGCCTATCATGCGCCCGGCGGGCGTTCTGCCTATACCTTCTGCATGTGTCCGGGCGGCCAGGTGATCGCCGCCGCCTCCGAGGCCGGCGGGGTGGTCACCAACGGGATGAGCAGTTACCTGAGAGATGGGTCGAGCGCCAACAGCGCTCTGCTGGTGGGGGTGACGCCGGATGATTACGGCAGCGATCACCCGCTGGCCGGCATCGACTGGCAGAGGCGCTGGGAGCGGCTGGCCTTTACGGCCGGCGGCGGTGGCTACCGGGCGCCGGTGCAGTTGCTCGGGGACTTCCTGACCGGCCGGGTGAGCCGCGGCTTTGGGCAAGTGATGCCCAGCTACAGGCCGGGGACGGCCTTTGCTGACTTGGACGGCTGCCTGCCACCGTATGTGACGGCCACCATCAGGGAGGCCATCCCCTTTTTCGATGCCCGGGTGCAGGGCTTCGCCATGCCTGAAGCGCTGCTGACCGGTGTGGAGACCAGAAGCTCCTCCCCGGTGCGGATCGACCGGGACGGGCAGTTGGTGGCCAGTGTCCGGGGCCTCTACCCGGTGGGAGAGGGGGCCGGCTATGCCGGCGGGATCATGTCCTCGGCGGTGGACGGCATCAAGGCGGCGGAGCAAGTTGCCATCCGTTACAGGCCGTTCTGATGAAGTGCGAGATTAGAGGCGGGATGCTTCCGGCAGGGTTGTGCCAGCAGGGTTGTGCCAGCAGGGTTGTTGTTGTAGGGGTACATGGCCTTATGATATAATGCTGATGGAGTTCTAAATCTGTCCCGCAAAGGTGTGTGACGCAAGTGTCTCTGCCGGCTCGCCTGTGTTGGCTGATTTTTGAACGCACTGGTTCTCTTTGCGCCTTTATCATGTACCGCAGATTCATGCTCCAGTAACCTGTTCGAACTTGGCACTCAATGGAAGCAAACCGGAAGAGATATAATGATCAAAATGTTCGAATACCAGGGCAAGGCGAGGCCGTTTCGGTTATTGACCTGACAAAAGGTGCCCGAAAGCAAATAAAGAAAGTAAACAATGATGCACAGGAGAGTAAGAATCGGGGGGTTCTAGCAGGGAGGCCGTGCCGTGACTGGGAGCAGGCCAGGATCCAGGTTCTGAAGTTCACCTGGAAGTTGCTGCGCTGAAGGCTGGGATCGGTTGTCGGTAGGCGCCGCCGGGATTTCCCGTTACAGATCGATACCCCGAAGTGGGCCCAGGTGGCCAAGAAGGGTGGTACCGCGCAGGTTGCAACAAGCCTCCGTCCCTTGAATGACGGTGGCTTTATTTATTGGAGGTGCGCTACAAGTGGAACAGGAGATTGCCAAGATCAGAGAGGAAGCGCTTAAAGACCTGTCAGCGGCAAACACTATGGAGGCGCTGCAGGAAGCCAGGCTGAAGTACCTAGGCAAAAAGGGCGCCCTGACCAGGGTGCTGCGGGGTATGGGCGGCCTCTCTCCGGAAGAGCGGCCACGGCTCGGCCAACTGGCCAACGAGGTGCGGCTGCTGCTGGAGAACGGGCTCGAGCGGATGCTCGAGAACCTGTCCAGACAGGAGCAGGTGCGGCAGTTAGCGACGGAGTCGGTGGACGTCACCCTGCCGGGACATCCGGCGCCCCGCGGTCACCAGCACCCGCTGACCACGGTGCTGCGGGAAATCGAACGGATCTTCACGTCCATGGGCTTTGAGGTGGCGGAGGGCCCGGAGGTGGAGTGGGACTATTACAACTTCGAGGCCCTGAACATCCCCAAGGGACACCCATCCCGGGATATGCAGGACTCTTTCTACATCACCGACGAGATGCTGCTGCGTACCCATACGTCGCCGATGCAGGTGCGCACTATGGAGAAGACGGCGCCCCGTCTGCCGGTGCGGGTGATCGTTCCGGGCAAGGTCTACCGGCGGGATGATGACGCCACCCATTCCCCCATGTTCCACCAGGTGGAGGGGCTGCTGGTCGACCAGCGGTGCACCCTGGGCGACCTCAAGGGGGTGCTGCTGGCCTTCGCCAGGCAGATGTTCGGGCCCGACCGGGAGATCCGGATGCGCCCGAGCTTTTTCCCCTTTACCGAGCCCAGCGCCGAGGTGGATATCTCCTGTATCAACTGCGGGGGAGAGGGCTGCCGGGTCTGCTCCGGCACCGGCTGGCTGGAGATCCTCGGGGCTGGCATGGTGCACCCCCGGGTGTTGGCCAACGTCGGCTACGACCCGGAGACGGCGGTCGGCTTTGCCTTTGGCATGGGAGTGGAGCGGGTGGCCATGCTCAAGTACGGGATCAACGATCTCCGCCTGTTCTTCGACAACGATGTGCGGTTTCTGCATCAATTCTAAGCGCAGCGAGGGGGAAGATTTATGCGGGTTTCCTACCGGTGGTTGCAAGAATATGTGAAGGTAGACCTGCCGGCGGAGGTGCTGGCGGATAAGCTGACCATGGCCGGGTTGGCGGTGGAAGGGATTGTCGAGCCGGCGCCCGGCCTTGATGGCATAGTCGTGGGACGGATCGTCGAGATGAGGCTTCATCCAAATTCGGGGCACCTCCAGATCTGCCGGGTGGACACTGGCCCGGAGGTGGTGCAGGTATTGAGCGGCGCCCCGAACCTGGCCCCAGGCGCCAATGTTCCCTACGCCAGGCCAGGGACGGTGCTGCCTTACGGCGGGCACGACGCGGTGAGTGTACGCCGGATCCTGGGAGAGCGGTCAGAGGGGGTGCTCTGCTCCGGGGCGGAGCTCGGCACCGAGGAGTGGGGCTTCGGCGATGCCCTGGGGGTGCTGATCCTCGATTCCGGATTGCAGCCGGGGACCGGCATGGTTGAAGCCCTGGGGCTGCATGACCGGATCCTGGAGTTCGAGCTGACNNGTCCGGGAGACCGGGGAGCGCACCGAGAGCCTGATCAGCGTCCAGATAGAGGAGCCGGAGCTGTGCCGCCGCTATGCCTGCCGAATTGTCCGCAACGTGAAGCTGGCTCCATCCCCCGAATGGCTCTGCTACCGGCTGCGGGCTGCGGGCATCAGGCCGATCAACAACATTGTCGATGTGACCAACTACGTGATGCTGGAGCTGGGGCAGCCCCTCCATGCCTTCAATTATGACCGTCTGCAAGGCCGGCGGATCATCGTGCGCCGGGCGCACCCGGGGGAAGAGATGGTCTCCCTGGACGGAGACAGGCGCAAACTGGATGAGGAGATGCTGGTCATCGCCGATGCCGGGCAACCGGTGGCCCTGGCCGGGGTGATGGGCGGCCTGGCCAGCGAGGTTGGGGAGGAGACCCGGACGGTACTGCTGGAGTCAGCCAATTTCAACCCCCAGAGCATCAGGCGGACCGCCCAGAAGCTGGGAATGCGCACGGAATCCGGGCAGCGGTTCGAGAAGGGGATCGACCTGGATGGGGCGGTACGCGCTGTGAACCGGGCAGCGCACCTGATCACCGAGCTGGGGGCCGGGGAGATCACCTGCGGCGTGGTCGACCAGTATGTGCGCCCGGCGGCGCCGCTGGCCATCCGGGTGCGCGCCCCCAGGGTCAATCAGGTCCTGGGGACCCACCTGAACCGGGCGGAGGTGCGGGGGATCCTCTGTCGCCTGGATTTCGTCTGCGAACTCTGCGGGCAGGACAGCCTGCTGGTCAATGTACCGCCATACCGCCAGGACCTCCTGGAGGAGATCGATCTGATTGAAGAGGTGGCGCGCCTCTACGGCTATGACCAGATCGCCGCCACCGTCCCGGTAGGGGCGCTTGCCCAGTCAGGCCGGCGACCGGCACTGACCCGGGTCAGGGAGATCGCCGGCAATGCCCTGCTGGCAGCCGGCCTGGACGAGGTGGTCACCTACAGCTTCATCGGCGAGAGCGACCTCGACAGGCTGAACATCCCCGGGGACAGCCCTCTCCGGCAGGTGACGCTGATCCAGAACCCGCTGCGGGAGGAGCAGGGGATCTTGCGGCCGCTGCTGCTGGCATCCCTGATGGAGGCCCTGAACACCAACTACAAACGCAAACAGACCGGGGTCGGACTGTTCGAGCTGGGAACGGTGTTCAACCCGCCGCCCCGCCCCGCGCTCGCTGAAGAGACGGCGCCGGGTCCAGCGGGTGCCCGCTTGCAGGAGCGTGGGCGGATACCGGCCGCTGCCGGTTCCCTGCCTGAGGAGCGGCTGCATCTGGGGTTCGTGGCTTGCGGGGAGGTAGACCGGGGCTGGCAGGAGCCAGCCGAGACCAGAGATTTTTTCTATGCCAAGGGGATTGCGGAGCAGGTTCTGGAGATGCTGGGCATCAGCGGCGCCTCCTGGGAACCGGTGACCGGCAATCCGATGCTGCACCCGGGCCGGGCCGCCAGGGTCCTGGTAGCAGGAGTGCCAATCGGCATGGTGGGCGAGATGCACCCGGAGGTGCTGCAGAACTACGAGCTTCCCACCAGGGTGGTGGCCTGCGAGATCGACCTGACATCCCTGCTGCCCATGGCACAACTGGATCCCAGGGCTCAGGCGCCGCCCCGCTACCCTGACAGTGCCCGTGACCTGGCGATCATCGTTCCCCTGGAAACGCCAGCCGGACACGTCCGGGATGTCATCATGGCAGCGGGGGGTGACCTGCTCCGGGAGTGCCGCCTGTTTGACGTCTACCAGGGCGCCCAGGTGCCTGCAGGCTGCCGCAGCCTGGGCTACA
>PKYJ01000148.1:6755-10838 GCA_003132605.1 Peptococcaceae bacterium
GCATCCTCAAGGCTCTGTCAACCGGGGTGGGGGCGCGCCTGAGATAGCCGGCCGTCAGGGAGAGGCGCCTGCCGTTGTATATTTTAAAATCGGGTGGGGAAGCCTCTGGGATGCCAAGCCGCGGCAGGATTTCCATAACCGGTAGAGAACACTGTAGGAGCAGAAAATCCATGGGTACAAGTCCGGAGAGGAGATTGCTGATGAGCGAGTCAGAAGAAAAAACCAAGGTCACAGTGAAGATCTATGGCGAGGATTACGTGGTCAAGGGCTACGCCAAACCCGGCTACATCGAGGGGATTGGCGCTTACGTGGACAAGAAGATGCATCTCATCGGGCAGAAGAACCCGCACCTGTCGCTCACCAAGGTGGCCGTGCTGGCTGCCCTGAACATCTCCGATGAGCTGTACAAGCTGCAGGAGGACTACGACAGCCTGGCCAAACTGTTGGAGGAAGAGAAGCTGATCAAGTAAAGCGAGGCGTCATCACTGCATGACCAACCGGGAAGTCTGCGAGATTTTCCACGAGATTGCAGAAATCCTCGAAATACTTGGGGAGAACCCCTTCAAGTCCAGGGCTTACCGGAACGCGGCCCGGGTGCTGGAAAACGCCGGTTTCGACGTCCAGGACCTGGTCCGGGAGGGTCGTCTGGAGGATGTCCCGGGCATCGGCAGCGCCCTGGCGGCCAAGATCAGAGAACTGGTGACCACCGGCAGGCTGGCATACTATGAAGACTTGAAACAGAAGGCGCCGCGGGATGTCCTGGAGATGTTGAAGATCCCCGGCGTTGGGGCGAAAACGGTGCAGGTCTTCCTGAACCACAACATCACTTCCCTCCAGGAGCTGGAGGCGGCTGCCCGGGACCAGCGCCTGCGGGAACTGCCAGGCATCGGCAAGAAGACTGAAGAGGAGATCCTGCGCGGGCTGGCCGCTATGCAGGAGCGCCAGAAGCGCTGGCTGCTGAGCGTGGCCTCCATGGCGGTCAAGGAGATCGGGGGCTACCTGGCAGGCTTGGACAAAGCTGCCAGGGTGGAGGTGGCGGGGAGCTACCGCAGGGGCCGGGAGACCGTGGGCGACCTGGACTTCGTGGTGGCTTCCGATGATGCCCCAGCGGTGATCGCCAGGTTTGTAGATGCCCCCTGGGTGCGGGAGGTGGTGGCGGAAGGCGATCTGAAGGCCACCGTCATCACCGTGTGGGGGATTCAGGCAGACCTCTACGTGGTAGCACCGCCCCTCTTTGCTTCTACCTTGCACCACTTCACCGGTTCCAAGGAACACAATGTCGCCCTGCGGGAGCGGGCGCGGCAGCACGGATGGAAGATCAGCGAATACGGGATCGTCAAGGAAGAGGAGACTCTTACCCCGGCCACCGAGGAGGAGTTTTTTCAGTTGATCGGCCTGTCCTATATCCCGCCGGAGATGCGGGAGGACCGGGGCGAGATCCGGGCGGCGGAACGGGGGGAACTGCCCAGACTGGTGGAAACCGGCGACATTGAGGGTGACCTGCACGTGCACAGCCGCGCCAGCGACGGCGCCAACACCCTGGAGGAGCTGGCTGAGGCGGCCATGGCCCGGGGCTACCGGTACCTGGCGGTCACGGACCACTCCCGCTCGCTGGCCTTCACCAACGGCCTGACCGAGGAAAGGCTGAAAGAGCAGCGGGAGGAGATCGACAGGCTGAACCGGGAGTTCCGGAACTTCCGGCTGTTGGCGGGGATCGAGGTGGACATCCTGTCCGACGGGAGGCTGGATTTCGACGACCGGGTGCTCTCCCAACTGGACGTCGTGGTAGCCTCGGTGCACTCCGGGTTCCGGCAGGACCAGGAGACCCTGAACCGGCGCATCGAGGCAGCCCTGAAGAACGAGCATGTGGACATCATCGGGCATCCCACCGGGCGCCTGATTAGCAGGAGGGATCCCTACGCCCTGGATGTGGGCAGGGTGCTGGAACTGGCGGCAGACACCGGGACCGCCCTGGAGATCAACGCCAACCCGGACCGGCTCGACCTGAGCGACGCCTACGTCCGTCAGGGCCGTGACCTGGGGGTGAGGTTTGCCATCGACACCGACGCCCACCATGTGAACTCCCTGGATGACATGCAGTACGGGGTGCTCACCGCCCGGCGGGGCTGGGCGCAGAAGCAGGACGTGATCAACACCCTGCCCCTGGATGAACTGGAAAAGTGGCTGAAAAGACACGGGCGATAATACTGAGACATGCCAGGGTCTTCTACGAAAGACCAGCGTCTTGCTAAACTTGATACTAGCATTCACTTTAGGTTATTATTGGAGGAGAGTTCCACGCCGGGAGGTACCCGTTCCTGCCTCCTTTGCAACAGATTGACGCTATTTTATTTACCACAGATGACGTCATGTCTGGCTGTTACTTGGAATACCACGGCCTTAACCAAACAGTGCGGCCGAGCAGCCTCAAGCTTGCCAGGCAGTGATGAAAAGGGCATCCGACTGAAGTTGTCGGGTGTGGTGGGACTGTTCAAAAACGCAGAAAGCACTGTTATTCTGGTTGGGAAGGAGAACTTCATATGAAACGTATCAGTGTTCTAACCAGCGGGGGAGACGCACCTGGCATGAATGCCGCCATCAGGGCAGTGGTGAGAAGGGCGATTTACGATAACATGGAGGTCATCGGTATCAAACGGGGATACTCAGGCCTGATCTGCGGAGACGTCGAACCTCTTAAAATAAGCTCCGTTGCGGATATTGTACAACGTGGGGGCACATTCCTGCGAACGGCGCGTTCTGAAGAATTTTATACTACTCAAGGCAGGCTCAAGGCCTGGGAGACCATAAGAAGCAATCAAATTGAAGGTTTAGTAGTTATTGGCGGCGACGGGACATTTCGCGGAGCGAGAGAATTCGCCCTGGAGTATCCTTTAGGCGTGATTGGAATTCCTGCCACTATTGATAATGATATTCCAGGAACAGATTTTACAGTTGGTTTTGATACGGCGGTCAACAATGTCGTGGATGCCATAAACAAAATTCGTGATACGGCAACCTCTGTGGAAAGAATCGTCGTTGTCGAAGTGATGGGCCATGACACAGGCTTTATAGCCCTTGAGGCGGGTCTTGCCGGGGGCGCGGAATCCATTCTGATTCCCGAAGTGCCTTTCAGCATCGAGGATGTCTGTGAAAAAATACGTTTGACTTACAAGAGAGGCAAGCTGCATAGCATCATCGTTGTTGCAGAGGGAGCCGGCAGTGGCCAGGAGATCGGAGAACAGATCAAGAATGGAACAGGCCTGGATACGAGAGTGACTATCCTTGGGCATATCCAGCGCGGTGGGTCGCCGACCGCTTTTGACAGGAATCTTGCCAGCAAGATGGGCTCTAAGGCAGTCGAGATGTTGGCGGCGGGTTGCACAAAAAAGATGATTGCGATCGAGGCCGGAAAGATCACCTCCATTGATTTTGATGATGTCATCAAGCAAAAGAAAAGTATCGATCTTGAGTCATACAGTTTGGCCAATATCCTATCTTTCTAGAGGCGCGATAAACGGATGATTCAAGGCCAACTGGCCTCCGGGGTGATTGAACCGGATGCTTTTCTATTTTCAAGGGCAGGATGAACTGTCAACTGCAAATAGGGGAGAACTAATTTGAGGCGGGGGACTTATTCTGGCGACCAGGTTGGAGATTGCCTGCATCTGGAAAGCAGGGGCTTTTGGCCTGTGGAATCTGGTATAATAAGGTTGATAAGAAGCGGTAGAAGGAGCGGGAGTGACCGGCGCCCCGGGTGTGGCGCGGCACGGTGGGCCTAAAATAGGGATTATTGATGGCAAACAGGGGAGAACTATAGANNCGGGATATTTACGAGCTGGCGGTGCAAAAGGGGATTGCCGCCGACCTCAGGGGCGAGGCCGAGATCGCCAGGATGCTGGAGAGGCAGCGCAAGGAATACGAGGAGATGAAGGAGAGCGATCGGGTCGAGTTCGATCAGGAGAGGCTGCACAACCCTTTCAGCGACACCCGCATGCTTTACGGGGACGAGAACCTGGAGATCGAGAGCGTCTTGTGCGGGATCGACATGGAAGTCGGGGAGGTGCTGCTGGCCGACCGCCTGCG
>PKYJ01000094.1 GCA_003132605.1 Peptococcaceae bacterium
CCCTGCGCAAGGACGTGCTGGCCAAGTGCTACGGCGGTGACATTTCCCGCAAGCGCAAGCTGCTGGAGAAGCAGAAAAAGGGGAAGCGCCGCATGAAGCAGGTGGGCAAGGTGGAGATTCCCCAGGCTGCTTTCCTGGCGGTACTCCGCGTGGACAAGGAGCCGTAGCCGGATGCTCGCCCTGTACCTGCACATCCCCTTCTGCCTGAGCAAGTGCCGCTATTGCGCCTTCAACTCACAACCGCTGCCTCCGGGCGGATGCGGGGAGGCGCTCGTCCATGACTACCTGGAGGCCCTGCGCCGGGAACTGCAACTGGCCGCGCCAGCCATACCTGCCGGGGAGAGCCTGCGCTCCATCTATTTCGGCGGCGGCACCCCCACCATCCTCGACCCCTCATGCCTGTGCTCCCTGTTGTCATTATCGAAGCGTTTCTTCAAGTGGGATGAATCCATCGAGATCACTGTGGAAGCCAACCCCGGGTGCCCGATTTCGGGCGCGGGCACCCGCGCCGGATTGGCAGAGCTGCGGCGGGCGGGTGTTAACCGGCTCTCCCTGGGCGCCCAGTCCTTTGCGGCGTCAGAACTGCAGTTGCTGGGCCGGGTCCATGGGGTGGCAGATATCTACGGTGCCTGCCGGGACGCCCGGGCGGCTGGATTCATCAACCTCAGCCTGGACCTGATCTCTGGCCTGCCGGGCCAGACTGTCGGCGCCTGGAGGGAGAACCTGCAGCGCGCTCTCGATCTGCACCCCGAGCACCTGTCGGCCTACGGCCTGAAGCTGGAGGCGGGGACGCCCCTGGCGGAGGAGGTGGCCGCCGGGAGGTTGCCGGAGTGCGGCGAGGAGGAGCAGGTCTCCATGTGGTACGAGACGCAGCGGCTCACATCCGCCGCCGGCTTCGAGCGCTACGAGATCTCCAACTACGCCCGGCCTGGCCGGGAGAGCCGGCACAACCTGGCCTACTGGTTGAACCAGCCCTATCTGGCTCTGGGAGCGGGAGCCTCCGGCTACCTGAGGTCAGAGGCGGGAGATCAGAATCCGGAGAAGAGATCAAAAAGGACAAATCTGACTTCTGACATCATGCATCCAATATTCCGGCAACCGACCTCCGGCACCCGACCTCCGGCATCCGGCACCCGGTACGTGCGTTACAGCAACTGTGAGGATATAGCCGGCTACATTACCTCGGTGGCCCGTGGGGAACTGCCCCGGGCCTGGGAGGAAAACCAGACTCCCGAACAGGAGCGGGCGGATACGGTGATGATGGGCCTGCGGCTCACCGGCGGCCTTGATCGCTCGGCCTTCCAGAGGCGGTTCGGACACCCCTTCGAGTTCTTCTACGGCAGCCAATTGGCAATCATGGAGCGAGACGGGCTGATGGAGGAGAGCGACGCCGCTGTCTTCCTCACAGAACGTGGCCTGCTACTGTCCAACTGGGTGCTGGCGGAGTTCATCTAACCGGGGCGCAACCGGCGCTTCATGCCTGAGGATGCCGGGTTCCTATTGACAAAGAAAGTGGCCGGTGGTATGTTGATCATAGTATTTAGCACTCTAAACCGTAGAGTGCTAAACCAGGAGAGGAAGGGGCGCCGATGTCGCTGAATCTGAATCTGAGAAAGCAGCAAGTTCTGGAGGCAGTAGTCGAGGACCACATCATCACCGCCGAACCAGTCAGTTCCAGGACCATTGCCCGCAAGTACCAGCTCGGCGTCAGTCCGGCCACCATCCGCAACGAAATGGCAGACCTGGAGGAGATGGGCCTGATCGAGCAGCCCCATACCTCTTCCGGTCGCATCCCATCCCAGCAGGGTTACCGCTACTACGTGGACCGGCTGATGCGCAAGAGTGGGCTCACCACCGATGAGGAGGGCCAGATCCATACGGTCTTTGCCCGAGAGGCGCGCGAGCTGGCCCTGGTTGTCCAGCGCACCATCAAGCTGGTGACCCAGCTCACGGATTATCTGGTCTTCTTCTCGGGGCCCCAGTTGGAGCACGCTGCCCTGCAGCAGGTGTGGCTGATCCCGGTGGCGCCGGAGCGCGCCCTGATGGTGATCGTCAGCGAGACCGGCTGGGTGGAGAATAAGTTCGTGGACTTCGACTTCCCGGTGACCGCGGAGGACATGGAGCAGGTGGCGGGAGTCCTCAATGATCATTTTCGGGGCCTGACCTTTTCGCAGATCACCCGCACGGTGCTGCGGAGCGTGTACCAGGAGCTCACAGAGCAGCGCCTGTTGTTGGATTACGTGTTGGAGACCATGGAATCCCTGGCGAGGCGTGAGTGTGCGGACGGGCTGTATCTGGGTGGCACCCGCAACGTCCTGAAACAGCCGGAGTACCAGGATGTCCAGCAGGTGCGCAAGTTGCTCGACCTAGTGGAGGGGGAGCAGACCCTGCGGGAGATCTTGCATGAGACCACGGGCGAGGGGATCACGGTCCGGATCGGCAGGGAGAACAGGCAGGGCCAGGTGCAGGACTGCGGCGTGATCACCGCAGTATACCTGCTGGGCGGCAATATCGTGGGGGCGATGGGCCTCCTGGGCCCGGTGCGCATGAACTATGCCCGGGCCAGCTCGATCGTGGACTACATCGCTCAGTCTCTGTCTGATTACCTGTCCGGGTCACACAGTTATTTCTAAATTGTCCGGGCGCCGTTAGACCCCGGGGGCCGGCTTCGGCCGCGTCCGCAAGCGGGCAACCGGGGTCTAACGAAGGATATTTATGGTTAAAGGCCACTATACTGGTTAATGATAATAGCTATAGCTTCCGGTATCCGACCTCCGGTTTGAAAGGTGGCAAGCGCTTGAACATCAAGCAAGTTACCGACAGCAAGGAGGTCGACCAGCGCCTTGCTGCTTTGATGACCAACGCCGGCGCCGTTCAGGCGGTGGTGGCGGCGGTCGAGGGCACCCTGGGCCCCAAGGGCCTGGACACCATGCTGGTCGACCGCTTTGGAACGATCACTGTCACCAACGATGGGGTCACCATCTTAGAGGAGATGGAGGCCACCCATCCCGCTGCCAGGATGCTCATCAACACCGCCCGTGCCCAGGAGAGGGAGGTCGGCGATGGGACCACCACCGCCACCGTCTGGGCGGGGGCGCTGGTGAGCGAGGGCCTGAACCAGGTGCTGCGCGGGGTGCCGGTGGCCCGGGTGCTGGAGGGGATGCAGGTCGGGGTCAAACAGGCCCTGGCCTGTTTTGAGCAGCGGGGGCGCCGGGTGCAGGGACCGGACGACCCCCTGCTGTACCGGGTGGCCCTGGTCTCCGGGCGTGGCAACGAAGAGATCGCCGATCTGGTAGTGCAGGCGGCCCGGCTGGTGGGCCCCGGGAAATTGGCGGAGTCCGGATTCAAGCTGCGGGATGCGGTTTTTGCTGCTGCGGGAGCGGACAGTGCCGTTTTTGAGGGCGTGCTGGTGGGCCGTGGGCGTTGGCACAAGCAGATGCCGGTCAGTGTGGAGGCGCCACGGGTGCTGGTCATCGACGATGCCCTGGCCCCGGAGGAACTGGAGGACGGCGCCCTGGCCACCGAGGCCGGGTTCAATCGCTACCTGACTCTGGAGGCGGAGTTTCACAGCAATATAGTGAAGATCATCGAGATGGGAGTCAACCTGATCCTGGTGGATCGCAAGATCGACGACGTTGCCGGGGAGATGCTGGCCGATGCCGGGGTGATTGCCCTCGCCCGGGTTTCCGCCCGGGAGTGGCAGCGGGCCGCGGAGCACACCGGGGCCTGGCCGGTCAAGCGCACCGCTCTGAAGAAGACTCCGGCGGAGTTGGCCAGATACTTGGGCAGTGCACGACGCGCCTTTGAGGATGAGAAGCGGGAACAGGTGCGGATCGAGGGCGGGGGCGGCAAGCCCTGCGCTACGGTGTTGGTGGGCGCCGCCACCGAGGAGGTGCTGAGCGAGCGGGAGCGGATCGCCAAGGACGCCGCCAGCGCCGTCCAGGCCGCCCTGAACGGGGGAGTCGTGCCCGGCGGCGGAGCGGTGGAACTGGCGGTGGGGCGAGATCTGGATGCGGTGAAATCCGGGCTTAAAGGGATGACCGCCTACGGGGTGGAGTGCGTTGCCGCTGCGCTGAAGCGCACCTTCACCCAGATCGTCGCCAACGCCGGATTCAATCCTTTGGAGAAGCTGGGAGACGTGGTCTCCGCCCAGTTGGCGGACGGGAGCGACTGCCTGGGCATCGACTGCGACAGTGGAACAGTGGTCAATCTCTGGGAACGGGGCATCATCGACCCGCTGCCGGTGAAGACCAACGCCCTGCGAGCAGCCGCCGAACTGGCCGGGGCGATCCTGCGCATCGATACCATTATCAAGAAGAGAGAAGCAGACAAACGCCAAGATGACACGTCGAAAAGAGGGGATTAATTTTGAGCCAGGAGACAGAGGGCATGAGCCGGGAAACAGAGAACATAGGGGACCGGTCAGTGGGGTCGCAACGGCCAGGGCAACCGGATCAGGCAGGGGCAGTGGCTGCGGCCGGCCCGGAGGGCGACGTCCTCGACCTGAACGAACGGTTCGAGGCCAAGCAGCAGGAACTGGAGGAAGCCCTGCAGCGCTATTTGCGGTTGGCAGCCGACTTCGACAACTTCCGCCGCCGGACGCGGCAGGAGATGGGGGATGTCCGCAAAACTGCTGCCGCGGGCCTGATCGGCGATCTGTTGCCGGTACTGGACAATTTCGAGCGCGCCCTGGCCACCGCCCGGTCGCTGTTTCCGGAAAACGTGGCGACCGGAATCGAGATGATCTACCGCCAACTGTGGCACGTGTTGGCCCAATCGGGGGTGCAGCCGGTGGAGGCGGTGGGTAAGCCCTTCGATCCGGCCTTCCACGAAGCCTTCGAGCAGGTGGAGACCGATGATGCACCCGAGGGAACGGTTATCGAAGAAGTCCAGAAGGGCTACCTGCTGCAAGGCAAGGTATTGCGCCTGGCCACCTTCACCAGGGCCGGGCGCAATACCTTGCCTTGCAGC
>PKYJ01000011.1 GCA_003132605.1 Peptococcaceae bacterium
TTATAAAACCGTCTGCACCACGAATCCGTGGAACCCCACGGATTTCAGCCGTGGGAGGATGTCAGTTATAGAAAATACATCAAAATACCTTTGTTGGATAATGGGGGATTGAACAATATGCCTTTTCCAAAAACAGGAGACCATCCTGAGGCCATGGTGAAAACCCTTGTTACTATAATTGAAAAGACGCCGGACGGGGGCGCCACGCTGGACGATCTAAAGAGCGCATACATGGCGGTAAAAGATCAACAGCCCTGCGACAAGACGATCTCTCGCATCGTCAGGCGCATCAATCTCCTGTTTGATCCTCTCGCCTACGGTGATGGAGATATTGACGATGACGGCGATGTACTCCCCAGTGAGACCCCGGCGATCAAGATCGAGCACCGGAACGGCATCCGGTATTACGTTTTCACCAGGGACCTGACAGCTGGGCCGCACCTTGACCCTGGGATGGCATTGATGATGGCGATGAGCCTGTATCCCCAGCAGCGGACCCTGCTGCCGAACGAATTCGAGATCATGATGAAGATGGTCTTCGAGGGAATCTTGCAGAGAGTTGCGGAGTGGTCACGCCTGCGGCAGGAGATCGAGAAGTACGTCTATGTCTCAGGTTACAGCCCCGCCAGGCCCCGCAAGAACATGAACCTGATCGAAAACCTACTCACAGCGCTGAGGAACAAGAAAAGAGTGAATCTCGTCTATTACCGCGCCTATGATGGCAAGACCGTCAGCTACATGGTCGAACCATATGGAATCCTCTGCCGCCACAATGCCTGGTACATGGTGGGTCGTAACTGCGAGGTTGGAGAACAGCATTTATACCGCCTCGATCACATCGAGCGGCTGAATATGGTGGAGAACAGCATCTATACCATTCCCAAAGAATTCTCTCTCAAAGATGCCTACAGTAGCACCTGGGGGGTATGGACGCAACCGGATGCTGGGCCGCCGGAGAGGGTATGCCTGCGCGTGGCGCCCAATGTGGCAAACAAGTTCAGGACGACGCTCTATCACGACAGCCAGAAGATCGGGGACCTGGCAGACGGCGGGGCTGAGGTGCACTTCGAGGTCACGGGAATCCAAGAGATGATCCCATGGGTGATGTCCTGGGGTGGGACGGTGGAAGTCATCGAGCCGGAATGGTTGAGACATAGTGTGGTCGAAGGCCTCAAAGAAGCGCTGTCGTTGTATCAGGGTTAACAGGGGCTTCGAGTTATCCTTTTGTGTCATTATTGAGAGGACGTGGTAGCCTGAACCGTCTGATCATGTCACTGAAGAACTTTTGCAGACAATACCCTTTCCAGAGGAAAGTACTGATTGTCCCCAGCTACCGTGCTGGTAATGAACTGCGCGAGAGCCTTGCGAGAGATGCGGGTGGTTTCGTCAACCTGTGCGCCGAGACTGTGGACGGTCTGGCTAGAAAAGCTGTAGATCTCCTAATGGCTCAGAAAGGTCTCACGCTGATCTCGTCGAGCCAGGCCACAATAGCCTTCGAGAACGTCTACAGGCAGCTTGAGGAGTCAGGAGGCCTGTTCTATTTCTCGAGAAAGGGAGATTCCGATGGTCTCGTCGGGGCNNCCGGTACTTTCGTCAGCCCGGAGAAGGGTCGGGACATCAAGGAACTACTCTGCGACTATGAGCAATATTTACAGGATAGAAAATACATCGATCCACCGGGCTTGCTGGCACTGGCCAGCGAGCAGCCCGTCGATCCAGAAGATGCATTCTACCTCATTCCACCGTTTCTCCGGCTAAATCCCCTTGAGAGAGAATTCATAAAAAGGCGGATACCCAATGAGCGGCTCATTGTCCTGCCAGCCGAACCGATACCGGGCATGACACCGCTGCCTGGAGCCCCTTTCAAGATCTGGCCGGACAATCTGGTTGGCAGTAAAGAAGACGAAGATTTAACCGGAACGACAGATGCAGAATTGCTTCCCTGGCTCCTGCAGCCGGAGCAGGCGCCTGATCGCGCCGATGACGGCACGCTGGCCATCTTCCATGCCTACGGTGTGACCAATGAGGCCCGGGAAGCGCTGCGGCGGATTATCGCCATGCATGCCCCTCTCGATAGCGTGACCGTGGCATATACAGGCCCGTGGTATGTCCAGGTGTTCTATATCCTGTGCAAGAGAGCCGGGTTCGAGCTTACAGCCTCGGATGGCGTTCCTGCCTGCCTGACGCTCCCGGGCAAGGCATTGAAAGGGATCGTTGCCTGGATCAAGAGCGACTATGATACCAACGTGCTCAGGCAGATGCTCAACGAGGGAAGCATCCGCCTGCGGCCTGACAATGGAGCAGGAGATCTGCCACCGCTGGACGTTGCCGAAATCCTGCGCGATTCCGGTATCGGCTGGGGGCGGAAACGCTACTCACTGCTGGCGACCTACTCCGAAAGTATTAAGGGCGAACTCGCAGACCTGGATGAGTGCGACCGGAAGTATGCTTTCCTCCAGGAGAAAATGGCTCTTACTGCTCAACTGGACTCGTTGATGCAGGGCCTTCTGACGCTCGTACCAGAGCCTGAGGCTGCGGATGGTATCGACTTTGCCAAGTTCGTAGCGGCTATGGCGGTTCTGCTGCGCAGGTTGGCCAGGGTCAGCGACCAGATGGATGCCCTGGCACTTAATGACCTGCTCCTGCATCTCGGTGAGATTGCCCGGATGGCCTCTTTCAGCCTGACTCTCGAGTCTGCCCTGGACAGGGTGGCTGCCATGGTCGATGAGTTTTCTGCCGGCGCTTCCTCGCCCAGGCCGGGAGCGCTCCATCTGGCGCCCTACAGCAAACTGCACTGGACTGGACGTCCGAACACCTTCGTGGTGGGTCTGGACGCGAATTCCTTTCCGGGAGGCGCCTCTCAGGACCCGGTGCTGCTCGATAGCGAGCGCGAGTCCCTTCACCAGGAGCTTCCCCTGGGACGTGACCGGCCCAGAGTAGCGATGTCCGAGACGCTGACCGCTCTTTCCTCCCGGCGCGGACGGGTATGCCTGAGCTACTCATCATTGGATGTGGTGGAGAACAGGGACAGTCTGCCATCGTCGTTGCTTTTGCAGACTTTTCGCCTTTTAAAGAACAACCCATCCCTGGACTACAGCGATCTGTTGCGTTTCCTTGGCAGCCCGGCCGGGTATTGTCCGCACGGCCCCGGGCAGGCCCTTGACGAGATCGAGTGGTGGCTGGAACAGTTACTGGTCGGGGGCATGGCCAACGGTCCTGCTTTAGTGCCCCGGTGCTACACGAACATCGAGCGCGGCCAGGTGGCGCTCTCGGCCAGGCAGAGCGCAACCCCCACGGAATATGACGGGATGGTGGCCGCAGCCGGTAGGGAGATAGCCAAGGGCGGAGACAAGATCACACTGTCCTGCAGCAGCATCGAGTACCTGTCGGGTTGTCCCTTTGCCTACTTCCTGAAATACGTCCTGCGTCTGAAACCGCCGGAGGAAGTTGCCTACGATCCCGGCCAGTGGCTGGAACCAATGGAGCGTGGTCTGTTGCTCCACGAGCTCTACTGCAATTTTATGAAAGAGATCGTGAGGAGAAAGCAGCGGGTCTCCGCAGTGGCTCATAAGAACATGATGTACGAGATGGCTGATGAGTTGATAGATAGATACAGGATGGCCACACCTCCTCCCAGCGAAGTGGTGTTCAATCGAGAGACCGGGGACATCCGCGATAGCTGCGATGTTTTTTTGGCCGTCGAGGAGAGAGAGATGACATCGACACCTGTCTTATTCGAGGTGCCGTTCGGTCTTTCCAGATGGAAGCCGAGCGTAGGCAGTGTTAGTACAGATCCCGTCAGGATCGATTTCGGGCCAGGGGTATCCTTCTTGCTCAACGGTCAAATTGACCGGATCGACAGGGTGGGCAAAGACGCCTACTGCATCTGGGATTACAAGACAGGCAGCACCAGGGGCTACGAAGAGCACAGATACCTCTGCAAAGGCCGGCAGGTCCAGCACGCCCTGTATGCCATCGCTGCCGAGCAGATCCTGAAGGACAGGTTAGGCGGTGCACCGAGGGTGGAAGCTTCCGGGTACTACTTCCCCACCAAGAGGGGTGAAGGCCTCCGCGCTGTACGGCAGGAAACAGATCGCAACTCGATCACAAGCCTGATGGTTCACCTCTTCGACATTTTGAAGAATGGTGTGTTCCTGTCGACGGACGACGGCGAGGCCTGCGGCTACTGCGACTATGCCGGGGTGTGCGATCGGGAGAGGGCGGTGCCCCGGGCTAAAATGCTTGTCTCTGACGCTGCCAACGCCTGCCTGGAGCCGTGGAGGAGGTTGAAAGAGTTTGAGTAGATCTGTTCTACCGGATGAACAAGCCCGCCAACAGATCGTGCAGGACCTGGACACCTGCATCCTGGTCGAGGCAGGCGCCGGTTCTGGCAAGACCAGCAGCCTAATCGCCCGCATGGTCGCCCTGATCAGGGAAGGCCGAGCGCCGGCGGAGAAGATGGCTGCTATCACCTTCACCAGGAAGGCAGCCCAGGAACTGAGGGGCCGGTTTCAGGTGGAACTGGAGCAGGCCTATGCCCGTGAGACTGATAGCTCCCAGAGAGATCGGCTCAGCCGCGGACTCGACGAACTGGACCGCTGCTTCCTGGGCACCGTCCACTCCTTCTGTGCAGCCATCCTCAGGGAGCGCCCTATCGAAGCCGACCTGGAGCCCGATTTCGAAGAACTGGACGACCTGGCGGACGATCTCCTGCTGGAGCGCGCCTGGCATGAATACCTGTCAAAAGTTCAGAATGCCGGACCAGACATTCTCGAGGAGTTGCAGGAACTTGGCGTGGATGCGCAGGATCTTTATGATTGCTATAAAGCGCTTTCTACCTATCCCGATGTCGATGTCGTTAGCTGCCCGGTGCCCCGGCCAGACCTGGATGCAGTGCGCCAGGAGCTTTACGACCTACTGGACTGGGCAGAGGCTGTGATGCCGCAAGATACGCCCGCAAAAGGCTGGGACGGCCTGCAGGAACTGCTCAGAACAGCGCTCCGCAGGCGCAGTGTATTCGATCTGGATGACGACATCGCTTTGCTGAGGTTATTGGCCGACCTCGACAGGTTGAAAAAACCCACGCAGAATCGCTGGCGCTGTTCTGATGATGCAAAACAAGCCAAGAGCCGATTTGAGACATTCAGGAACGAATACCTCGCTCCGGCCCTCAGGCAGTGGCGAGAACACAGGCATTCCTGTCTGATAGATTTTGTTATGCATGCCATCGAACATTACGAGGATCTGAAGCTAGATAAGTCCAGCCTCAACTACCAGGACCTGTTGATGCACACGGCCAACCTGCTAAGGAAAAACCCCGAGGTGCGCTCCTATTTCCAGAACCGCTACACGCACCTGCTAGTCGACGAATTTCAGGACATGGATCCGATCCAGGCAGAGATCATGTTCTACCTAACCGGACATGATCAGAACGAGACAGACTGGCGCAGGCTGAAACCGCGGCCGGGTTCCCTGTTCGTGGTGGGCGATCCCAAGCAGTCGNNTCGATCTATCGCTTCCGGCGGGCGGACATCGACATCTACAAAGAGGTCAAACGGTTGATTGTGGAGAGTGGAGGGGCTGCGCTAAGCCTGACTACCAACTTTCGCTCTCTGGATGCCCTGGGGGAGTGGGCTAACCCTGTTTTCCGCTCGCTGTTTTCCGATGAGGAAACCAGGTTCCAGGCGGCCTTCGAGGGGCTGGACACGGTGCGTATGGTGGATGGGGGCTGCCAATGCGGACTCCTGAAGATCTCCATCCCGCAAGTCAAACGCAACAAGGCCGAGGAAATTGCCAAGATCGATGCCGACCGGATCGCCGGCTGGATCTCTGGGGCGCTATCGGGAGGCCTGGCTCTGTCCAGAACGGATGAGGAGCGGCGGGCAGGGCTTACCGAGAAGCCCAGGCCGGAGGACTTCCTGATTCTGATGCGCTACAGGGCGAACATGGACATCTATGCCAGCGCCCTGGAGGGCCGCGGCATCTCCTACCAGATCGCCGGGGGAGCGGGTTTTTCCCGATCGCCGGAACTGTCCGAACTCTTGAAGCTGCTGCGGTCATTGCTCGATCCTGGTGATCCTGTCAGGCTCGTGGCCGTATTGAGAGGATACCTGTATGGGATCAGCGACAGCCAGCTATACCACTTCAAGAAGGCCGGCGGCGTGTTTCACCTGGATTCTGCCATGCCGGACCAACTGGGTGCAGGTGACAGCGATATTCTCAGTTGGGCATTCGAACAACTGAAGCGTTTCCGGCAATGGATGCAGGATCTTCCGGCCAGCGCTGCCCTGGAAGCTATCATCTCCGAATTGGGGATCGTGCCAGATGCTCTGGTCGGAGCAATGGGCCGTAGTCAGGCAGGATACCTGATCCAGTGCCTGGAACTGCTGGCTGATGCCGAGCGGAGGGGGACGACATCCTTCTCGGGCCTGGTGGATTACCTGGCCAATTTGCTAGAAGTAGGCATCGAGGAAGAGATTACCATAGCCCCCTGGGAGAGCGACTGCGTGCGGATCATGAACCTGCACAAGGCCAAGGGACTGGAAGCCCCAGTGGTCTTTTTGGCCAACCCTGCGAAGAATAGACCTCACACCCCCAAGGTGCATATCTCCAGGACGGACGGGATGCCCCGCGGCTATTTCGTGATCGAGAAGAAGAAGGGGTATGCCAGCGAGGTCCTGGCTCAGCCTGCAGAATGGGATGCCTATTGCGAGACCGAGCAGCAGTACCTGGATGCCGAGGAGAAGCGCCTCCTGTATGTGGCTGCCACGAGGGCGAGGGATCTGCTGGTGATCAGTACCTATGAAGGGGAGCCGAAGATCAATCCCTGGAATCCCTTCGAAGACTACCTGGCCGCTGTTCCTGGACTGGAACCGTGCGGAGGTGGGGATAAGATTGAGGCAACTGCGAAGAGAACAGAGCTGCAAGTAGATGATTTTGCTAAGACCAAGGGTGATATTCAAGCAAATCGAAGTAGCGCCAACACTGCCAGCTACAGTCACATACCAGTCACCTCGTTCGTCCAGGAGAGGGAGTCGGCGCCGGCCAGAGTGGCGACCAGGCGAGGCCAGTCCTGGGGCAATGTTATCCATAGGTTGCTCGATGCCTGCGCCAGAGGGTCGGCAGCGAATGTCGAAGTGCTTGCCGGCAAGGCGCTGGTCGAGGAGGGGCGGAATCCCGAAGAATCTCCTCTGGCAATACAGGAGGTTGCAGGGGTTCTAGAATCCCCGCTCTGGAAGAGGGCGATAAACAGTGGCCTACACTACTCCGAGGCGCCCTTCTAT
>PKYJ01000122.1 GCA_003132605.1 Peptococcaceae bacterium
CAGCAGGTTGGAATGTCCGTCCTGGGCTGACTGCTCCGAGGTCAGACCGGCCACGTAGTTGGCGGCGATATTCAGAGCGGCGCTACGGGCCTGAGCCAGGTCGCCCACGGCGACCTCGAGCGTGGTGGTGGTGATCACCATCGGCTTGTTGCTGACGGTGAACCCGCCCGAACCCTGGCCGCTCTGGCCCTTGCTGGCTACCTGGGTCCCGTTGTTGCCGCCTGTCGTTGACTGCGGCTGCGGTTGTACAGGCTGCGTCTTCGGAACTCCGTTATCGGACGTAGGTGTTCCCGGTGTATTTGTCTTGGTTGGAGATATGGCGCTGCCAGGGCTGGTGGTACCTGGTTGTTGGCTAATGACCGGCGTGACCGGCTTGGTCGGGCTGGTGGCAGGCTGGGGGTTGAAGGCGATATAGACCTGCCTGGTCAGGTGAGCGATCGAGCTCTCCACCGCCGGCAGTTTCGCCGCGCCGGTCAGCATGATCAGGATCGCGGCTGCTGCAGCCAGGCCCCTGGCCCAGCCATGCTGCCGGACCATGCCCCAGACTACGGAGCGCCTGGTTGCCGGCTCCTGCCCGGTTTCTCTGATGTGCGCCATCGCCCCGGCTTGGAAATATGCGGCCGCATATTTCCCGCTGCTCTGCAGGGCGTTGCGCAGTCTGCGCCACTCCTTGAATTCAGGGCCGCAGACCGGGCATGACTCCTCGTGATGGGAGAGGTCGCGCCTGTCTTCGCTGCTCAACTCACAGCCAGCAAAGCCGTAAAAATGCTCCCGCGCCCGACTGCAACTGATTTCGCCGGGTTGCCCGGCGGCCTGTTCATTCTTGCGCCCCATCACGCTCACCTCCCTGCGGTTGACTCAGCCGGCCCTCAAGGCCTGATTGCTCTATGATCCTGTTATATGATAATCCTGTTTAAGTTTAAGGGTGCTGGCTTTGGCCTGTAATTATTTCCCTCAAGGCCTGCCGTGCCCGGCTCATCCGGGACTTGACCGTTCCCAGCGAACACCCGGTGATCCTGGCGATCTCTCCGTAGCTGTATCCTTCTATCTCTCGCAGCACCAGGACGATACGGTACTCCTCGGACAGGCTCCGGAGGGCTTTCCGTACCGATTCCTGCAGTTCCGTGGCCTCAAACGCCCCTTCCGGGTCCCCTTCCGGGTCATCTGAGGCCACGGAACGGGTAAACTCCCCCTCCCCGGTCTGCACCGGGTCGTCCAGGGACAACAGGTTGGGGAACTTCTGGCGCCGCTGCATGTTTGACCACAGGTTCATGGCAATCCGGTGCAGCCACGTACCCAGGTCGGCTTCCTGGCGGAAGCTCCTGAGCTTGGTGTATGCCCGCACAAACACTTCCTGCGCCAGGTCCTGGGCATCCGCCTGATTTCCGGTCAGGTAATAACTCAGGGTCACTATCTTATCCTGATAGATGACTACCAACGCTTCAAAAGCCCTGAGATCCCCAGCCTGTGCCTGGCGGATGAGCAGCCTGGAGTCTATCGCCCCGAGGACTGGACTATTCAGTTGTGGTTTTGAATTCAAGGAGGTTTCACTCCCGGTTGCCGGGCTCTCCCAATATTATTAGACACTCTTTATGCGGAAAAAGTTCCTTAGTTCAATGGTCTGAAGATGATTTTTTTTAGGAGAAGCGAGAGCGATTTCCGCTTGAAGAGGAGAGAGCATCTGGCCTGATGGCTGCTTTCTGAGATGTGAGAAGGCGTGCTGTTCACCTGAAGCTATATTTTCGAATCCGCCTTTACTAATTTAACTGATTTTGTTCTGCACAGCAATTAACAATTGTCGCCATTCCTGACAGGTTGCCGGTCATGGTTGCTGATTTTAAATGATGTGCTCCCGGTTGATTCGGATCAGATCTTCCAGTTCCTCCAGGAGATGGGCGATCGCCGGGCGGTTTCTCTCAAAATCGAGCAGCCCGTGCCCCATGGCCAGCAGGTCCGGGCCGGCGACCCTGGCCAGGTTGGCGTTGGCAACCGCATCCTCCGTTACCGGAGCATCTTTTCCCAGCAGCGCCCGGAGCATCACGCTGATGTCTTCGATCACCGCTCTTTTGGGCTTGAAGGCGTAGTGGGGCTCGATTTTGAGCTGGTCGTTGATGCAGACGAACAGGTCGCTGGCAAAAAGCACTTTTACGCATCCTGCCTCCAGCAACCCATACAGGGTGCCCTCGGTCTGGCCATAGGGGAGTTCGAAGAAATCCAGGCCGAACAGGTCGTTCCGGTAGGGTTCGTTTCCGGTGACCGGGCGGATCTTTTCACGGATTGGCAGCAGCCGTTCTGCGTCGTTAGCCGCCCTGATCGGCAGTGGGCTGCGGTGATAGTCGGTCAGCCGCCCCTCCACGAAGATGCCCTTGCCGGTTCGTTCTGCCCCGGCCATCTGGGTGAGCACGGTCTTGCAGAGAGGGGATGCGTAGAACGGCTGGCCGCGGTAGGGCTCATAACCGATCCAGTGATCGAGGTGAAAGTGGGTGAAGAAAACGTCGCACCGGCTGATCCCCAGGGTGGCCCGGATCCAGTCCCCATCCCTCAGGCCCGGGTCGATGACCACCGCCGTTATGGGGGGTTCGAGGCGAGAGGCTGGATGTGGTTCGAGCGCGGGCGCTTTTTGGGGTGCCCCTTCGACCAGCAGGAAATAGCCGGTGTTCTGGTAGTCCCCCAAGCTGCGCTGGGGATCAATGTCCATGATTCCGATCAGGGATACCCCCCGGTCTCCTAGAGGCAGGGCCAGGTCGGTCACCTGAAGTTTGTGCTCGGGTCTGCGCAACTCCTCCAGCGCTTTGGCGGTGTGCTGTCCGTGCCTGGCGCCGGGTCGGACGCCGGCCAGCAGCACCATGTCGTGCGGGTGCTCGCTTGCGGGCGCGTCTCCGTGTCCTGAGGGCACGGAGGGCCTGGTACCACACTCATGGCAACCCTCATCTTTTTTCATCGACGGTCCTCTCTCTGATCTATTTACAACAAATTATAGCACAAAACGGGAAAAAGGTATGGAAAGACATGGATGGCTGGCGCAAGAGCGGTAGCGAGTCGATGGCCGCAGTAGGGGGATGAAAAATCGGATAATTTGTCCGTAATCAAAGCAAGTTCCAGATCATAGATTGAGATAGAATTTCACGTACAGTGCAGGATGATGCTGGAACTTTCGGGGTGCCTGGATGAATAGGAACAATCTTCTGGAGGAGATCGAGCAACTGAGGCAGGAAATGGAGCGCCGCGGCCGGGTCGAGCCTTTGAACAGCAAGGAACTGCTGCGGCTCTCAGAGCGGCTCGACCGGCTGATCAACGCCTACCTGCGAGGCGGGAAGCCCGGACAGAAAATTCCTCCTGGTTGAAAAATGAGGAGGGGAGGTCCATAATAGGGGAAAACGAACAGCGATGTTGGTAGTGTTGGCAGATATTATCATGCTGTGGGGAGGAAGAACATGAAAAAGACCGGGCACATCAGAACTATCGTGGCGGGCAGCCTGAGAAAGCCGCTGCTGACGCCGGAGTGCGGCGACTGCCAGACATCCTGCCAGTCTGCCTGCAAGACTTCCTGTACCGTAGGTAACCAGACTTGTGGAATTTCCAAGAAGTAAAGCTGATCCAAGCCGAGGACCGCTGCCTGGCCTTTGACGTCAACAGCGGGTCGCTCCACGAACTGGACGCCGTGGCCTGGGGTCTGCTGCGCCTCTTTCAGGATAGCGGCGACTGGCGGCAGAGCGTTCGGGATGCAGCCCAGCTTTACGGACAGGAGAAAGTGAGTGCTGCTGCAGCAGAGGTGGAGGCCCTGCATGAGGCCGGCCACCTCTTCACGCCGGATCCCGGGTGGGAGCGCTATGCCCCGGGGCCCGGGCCGGACCTGAAAGCCCTCTGCCTCAACGTTTCCCATGATTGCAACATGTCCTGCGGCTACTGCTTTGTTCCGGGCCAGGTGCGCACCGGACGGGAGATCATGCCCGGGAGGGTGATCCGGGCCGCCCTGGACTTTCTCTTGAAATCCTCCAGCCACCGGCACCTGGCGGTGGATTTTTTTGGGGGCGAGCCGCTGCTCAACCAGGCAGGGATCAGGGAGGGGGTGGCTTATGCCCTGGACCGCGGTCCGGACCGGAACTGGAAGTTCACCCTGACCACCAACACCCTGCTGTTCGATGACGATGTCTGTTCTTTCACGCTCGACCACAACTTCGGCCTGGTGCTGAGCTGCGACGGGCGCCCGGCTGTTCACGACACATTCCGGCTTACGGTGGGTGGCAGGGGCACCGCCGCTGTGGTTGCCCGGCGCCTGCAGGATTATTTCCAGCGGGCTGCAGGCCAGGAACACTACGTACGCGGCACCTACACCCGCCGGAACCTGGATTTTACCGAGGATGTCCGCTACCTGGCAGGCCTGGGAGCGCGGAGTATTTCCCTGGAGCCGGTGGTGGCGGACCCGGAGCAGCCCTTTGCCCTTCATGAGGAGGACATCCCCAGGATCAGGGAGGAGTATTTCCGGTTGGCACGCTTCTTGCGAGACCAGGAGCAGGCCGGCTGCCGGATCTCTTTTTACCACTTTCAATTGGATCTTCCGGGCGGTCCCTGCGCCGCCAAGCGCCTTACCGGCTGTGGCGCCGGCTACCAGTACCTGGCGGTGGCGCCGGATGGGGGTCTCTATCCCTGCCACCAGTTTGTGGGTCATCCGGAGTACTGCCTGGGAGACCTGGACCGGGGGATCAAGCGCCCGGACCTCCAGGAACAGTTCCGGCAGGCGCACGTGTTTGCCAAACCTGCCTGCCGCTCCTGCTGGGCACGTTTTTTATGCGGCGGCGGCTGCCACGCCCAGGCAGCCCTGGCAGGTGGCGCATCCCTGCCGGGCGGCAGCCTGGGGAGGCCATACTCCCTGGCCTGCAAACTGGTCCAGGCGCGCCTGGAAGGGGCTCTGTACTACCTCGCCCTCGGCGAACCCCTCCAGGAAGGGACCGAACCTGCCGCCTGACCAGCGCCGGCCACCTTTCCAACCTGGTTCTGCCAGGACTCATGATCCGGGCGGTACCCGGTGACAATCGGAGCCCGGGGGTGAAGAATGGGTAGTCATCTGTGGTAGAATAGATCCGGTACCTGATCTTGAAACAACCGGAGGGGATCTCGATTGCTGAATGTCTTACGCAGGCGGCGTGCTTTCACCAAGTTCGTGCTGTGGATCCTGGTCGTCATGATCAGCATCGGAATGCTCGCCTGGTTTGGGGGCATGGGCAGCATATCACCGGCGCCCCAGGCGCCCCAGACCCAGCAGCAGGGCACACCAGGCTCCTCTCAGCAGTAGCCGCAATTTTGTCGTTGGTCACCGCTGACTACAAGCCACCAGCCACCGTCCTGTTCCAACCACCAATCGCTAACAAACCGTTCCCTCGATATGCAATGCTGAATAATTCTCCCACCGGATGCTAACAACTATATGGAAGCCGGCTTCCTGCATCCGTCATCTGTGGTAAAGATTTTCAGTTGGTTTCTTTTTATGAAGGAATATTCAGCAATACCGAGAATATATCAATACCGGGAATAAATCGGGTCGAATACCCAGACCGGTTCAACCGCCACTTTCTAAAGCACGGAAGGAGGAACAGGCCAAAATTCCTCCCCTTGTTTGCATTCAGGCAAGGGTCTCCTTGGCCTAAAATCTGATGAAGTTGATAATCCAAGGGGGCAACACACTCCGCGGCAATGTCAGGATCGGTGGCGCGAAGAATGCCGCCCTGGTATTGATTGCCGCGAGCGCCATCGCCGGGGGCGAAGTGATCCTGGATAATGTGCCACGCATCTCGGATGTGGAGATCCAGTTGGAGATCGTGCAAGCCCTGGGAGGGCGGGCGGAATGGCAGGGGCAGGGCAGGGTGCTGCTCAGTTGGCCGGACAAGTTGGACGTGGCCGTGCCCTACCAGTTGGCCAAGAAGCTGCGGGCTTCCAACCTCTTTCTGGGTGCCCTGGCAGCCAGGATTGGCCATGCCCGGGTGCCACTCCCCGGAGGATGTGACATAGGCTTCCGCCCCATGGACCTCCATCTCAAGGGCTTGAGCGCCATGGGGTTTGAGGTGGAACTGGAGCACGGGTTTATCAACGCCAAAGCCCGGGAGCTCCGGGGCGCCCGGATCTACCTGGACTTTCCCAGCGTGGGCGCTACTGAGAATATCATGATGGCTGCGGTCGGTGTCCCCGGAACTACGATCGTGGAAAACGCCGCCAAGGAGCCGGAGATCGTCGACCTGGCCAGTTTTCTAGGCGGCGTTGGGGCGACCATCAGGGGCGCCGGCACCGACCTGATCAAGATCGAAGGCACCCGGACGGCGGGTGCCTTCGGTAGCGGGCGTGGTTCCCGTTTTAGCGTGATCCCGGACCGGATCGAGGCGGGTACCTATATGATCGCTGCGGCCGCGGTTGGCGCCGAGGTGACCATCGAGAACGTGATCAGCCAGCACCTGCAGCCGGTGATCGCCAAGCTCCAGGATGTGGGCATGGAGGTGGCGGTGGGGGAGGACTCCCTGACTGTCAGGCGCTCTGGCCCGTTGCGGGCCACGGACATCAAGACCTTGCCCTACCCGGGTTTTCCCACTGACCTGCAGTCCCCGATGATGGCTTTGCTCTGCCTGGTTCAAGGTACCAGTGTGATCAGTGAAAACGTCTTCGAGAACCGCTTTCGGGTGGCCGAAGAATTGAAGCGCATGGGCGCCCAGATCAGGGTCAAGGGGCACTCGGCCGTGATTGAGGGGCCGACCCGGCTGTTGGGAGCCCAGGTGAAAGCCACCGATTTGCGGGCCGGCGCCGCCCTGATCGTGGCCGGCCTGGCTGGTGAGGGTGAGACTGAGATCTGCCATGCAGAGTTGATCGAACGGGGTTACGAGAAGGTGGCCGAGAAGTTTTGCGCTCTCGGTGGCAGGATAAAATACGTCGATTAGGGAGCAGCGATTGGCTTGGAGCTGTTCGAGGGTTTTATTCTGGGATTGTTAGCAGTGTGGGCGCTGTTGCCCGACTTCTGGAACCGGTGGCGGAGCCGCGACGTGCTGCGGAAAGGGGATGTGGGCAACAAGGTTGCCCTGACCTTTGACGACGGCCCGGACCCCGTTTATACACTCCGTATCCTGGACATCCTGGCCCGATGGGGCGTTTCGGCGACCTTTTTCATGGTGGCGGAAAATGCCCGCCGGTATCCGGACGTGGTGAAACAGGTCGTGGCCCGGGGACACGAGGTGGGGAGCCACGGGATGCATCACTCCCCACCCTGGTTCCTGTCGCCAAAACGGTCGCGCCTGGAGATCCAGGAGTCGTTAGCCACGCTGCAGGGCATGATCGGCGTTCCGGTGCGTTGCTTCCGGCCACCGTGGGGCATGTTCAACCTGGTCACCCAATACTGGATGCGCAAGTCCGCCCAAAAAGTGGTGTTGTGGTCCCTGGATTCGCTGGACTGGTTCTTCATGACTCCGGCAAAAGTCATCATCAAGAAAGTGTCCCGCTGGGTCCGCCCCGGCGCCATCATCCTGTTCCATGATGGCCCGGGGGTGCGGCGCAATGCTGCAGCCCTGGTGGATGCGCTGCCGCAGTTGTTGGAAAATATGCTGGAACGGGGACTGGTCCCCGTGACGGTAAGCGAATTGATGGATGAAGGAGAAAGGATGAGGAAAAGTAATGAGTGCCGGGAGTGTCGTGACGAGAGCGTTGGAAATCGCCAGGCGCCAATTGTTTTACATTATAGCACTAATCAGTACGGTTTTATGGGGGGGCCTGCGTTTTCTGCCACCGATCCTTCATGACCATTACATTCTCTCCAGCCTGTTGAGCATGATCTGCGCCCAGGGGATGAAGCCGTTTACAGCCAGGACCGAATCCGACCGGATCTCCTGGTGGCGGATCACCCAGTGCGGGGGCCTGCCCAGTTCGCATGCCGCGGTTGTCGCCGCCCTAACTGCTTCATTGGGCCTGGAACTCGGTTGGGCCTCGCCCGCCTTTCAGGTTGCCGCCGTACTCGGGGGGATCGTGGTCTACGATGCC
>PKYJ01000158.1 GCA_003132605.1 Peptococcaceae bacterium
TTCAGGACCCGGGGCGCCTGGCTCCAGGAAGCGGGCAACTTCGGGATCCGAGGTAGTGATCGTGAAGCCCACCTGGACCCCGGGCAACTGCTTCAACAGCGGCAGGTCGCGCAGCACCAGGTCGGACTTGGTCAGAATCGAGACAGACATCTCACTGTCTGCCAGCAGGCTCAGACAGGAACCTGTCAACTGATACCGCTGCTCTACCGGCTGGTAGGGGTCGGTGACACTGGACAGAGTCACTCTGCCGGGCCTTGCCCTGCGCAGTTGGCTGGCCAGGCGTTCGGCAAAATTGACCTTGACCTGGACGAATGAGCCCCACCTGTCCTCGATGCCGCAAAAACGCTTCATGAAGCTGGCATAGCAGTATGCACAGGCATGCGTACAGCCGGTGTAGGGGTTGAGGCAGTAATCCATGCCGGGAATGGCGCAGCGGTTCAGGGCCGTGCGGCACTCCTTCTGCAAAATCCGGGCCAGCGCTGTTCCCCCCTTTGGCATCCGTTGAACCCAAGGCAACTGAGGTCGCGAAAGTCCGGGTTGTGATCCCCGTGAACTTCTAGCCTCAAGTCTATTATATTCGGCAAAATGTTGTAATTCCCTGCAATATCTCCCGGCCATTTGCCGGTATGAACCACCGGTATGCCGCGGGGTGGCGCCCCCTGCCCGTAAACGACGATGCCGGGTCCGGGCAAGAATTCCTTGGCAAAAATTCCGCAATTATTCGACGTGAAGATGCTAAATCCAATGCACGAACAACCAGTTAAGGATGCTGTTTAAAATCGTCCTCAATAAGCCTATTCTGGTTATTTATCCCGGCCAGCAGCCTCTAGACGCTAAATACCCCAAGCAGATCACGGTACAGGCACCCGTCTCATCACGGCGCCCTTCCTGAAGGCTGCACAGGGTCTTGCCGGAAGGTCATAAAAATGATAAGCTTCATGAGCAGGAAAAAGTTTTTTTACCACAGATGACTACCCGCTCTAATGCCCCCGCTTCTCCTCCGCATCCGGGCTTACAGCCCGGCCTGAAGAATGCGGAGTACATGAAGCGGTGGAATAAGAGCCGGGTGCCCTTTGGGCGCGTCACTGTATTAACTATTTCTAAGCTTCAGTGGGGATTGTCTTCCCCCAATGAAGCCAAGAAATAGTTGAACCGGCGGAGGTTGCATATGTTAGACAACACTAGCGGCGCCACGATCAGAAGCGCCAGATCGAGAAGAGCGGTCAGGAGGGGAGCGCCCATCAAAAAAGCCTTACTGACAATTGTCGGTTTTCTGGCGCTCAACGTTCTGCTTTTCGCCTTGACATCCCCTTTTATAGTGTTTTTTGGCCCGTTCCACAACATCAAAATCTCAGCCATCGAGTCGGTCGCCACCTCCAAGCATCATAACCTGCTGCTCTACCTCGGCATGAGCCAACAGGAAATCAACAAGCTTTCCAGGCAGGTGACAGGCCCCGGGGGCAATACAACCGGAGTCACCGTCACTGCAAGCCATGACAACACGGTGAACCTCCAGCAGGTAAGCAGTTCCCGCTACAAGGGGTATCTCCTGGAGATCAGCGACCCTACCCGGGTGACGCTCGGCGTCACCCCGAGCCTGGGGGTTCAGGGTGAGAACACCAGCCAGATCGCCAGGGACAACGGGGCGATCGCGGCGGTGAACGCCGGGGGCTTTGATGATCCGGCCGGGACCGGGACCGGCAAGACTCCCTACGGGGTGATTATCCACAACGGCGTCCCTATTTGGGGCGGGAACGCAGAGGTCAAAGAAGACTTGGTCGGACTGGACGCCAACGGAGTTCTGGTCACCGGTTCCTACACCATCCCAGAGATGGAAGCGATGAACATCCAGGAAGGTGTCTCCTTCGGGCCAACCCTGGTCAAGAACGGTGAGAAGATAATCACCAGTGGTGACGGGGGCTGGGGTATCGGCCCGCGCACCGCCATCGGCCAGAAGCAGGACGGCACCATCATGCTGCTGGTGATCGACGGACGCCAGATCAACTCCCCGGGAGCGACCATGCTGGACGTGCAAAACATCCTCTACGACAACGGCGCCTGGACGGCGGCCAACCTGGACGGCGGCTCCAGCACCACCATGTACTACAACGGCAAGGTGATCAACAGTCCCTGCGACCTGCTGGGAGAGCGCCTGGTGCCGACCGCCTTTATCGTCAAATAATGTCCAAAATTTTAGCGCGCGAGGGTGATACGGTGAAAAAGCTGATACCTTGGCTGTGTGGAGTGATCGTCTTTCAACTATGCATCTACCTCTACCTCAACCAGCTGCTGGTGCCGTCCGTCGGCAACGTCACAGTGACGCGAGTCGACTCCGGTGGCGTGCAGTCCGGCGTCCAGCAACTGTTCTCATACGATGGCAGTTTCCGGGCCGACGTCTCCAAGGACGCGGTGAAAATCTACTCGACCAGTGACAGCGTCTTGCGCAAAGAGATCGACATCGGCGCCACGGAAAAGCTCACCTACTTCTCCTGGCTGCAGGACCGCAACATCGCCCTGGCAGGGATCAGCGAGCCGGGTAAATCGGGCACCATCTGCACCCTGGAGCCGCTCAACCTGGTCACCGACAGCCAGTCGATCAAGCCCACGATCACCGGCCTGTCCAAGGATGCAGAGATCGCCGGTGTTGCCTACTCCCCGGACACCAACGTGGTCTACATCCAGGTCAAGAGCGGCGTCATCTCGACGATCTACCGCACTGATGCCAACAACACGCTGACGAAGGTGGGCAGCACTCCATCCAACATCGGCCGGATTGCCAATTTAAAAAGTGAGGACGCCCTGCTCTACGACAGCGTCACCACCGGGCGGGTCTACCTGGTGGACAAAAAGGGGAAACAGTGGATCTCTCCCCAAGACGGCAGCGAGTACGCCCTGATCGGCACCGACAAGAATGACAACATCTATATCGCCAGGCTGAGCAGCGCACAGGGCAGCGCCAAGACCACCGGTGGCACGGGCGGTAATAATACAGGCAACCGGTTGGCAGATATGATCCTGGTGGGGGGGCTGAACGAAGCTTTCACACCGCTGCAGCAGTCGGGCCTGCCGTCACCGGTGAACTCCATCACGGTCACCTATGACGGAACAATCAAGTTGACGTAGCCGGGAGCGGTTTTAAACGCCTCTTGCTTCTGGTTCAGGTAGGGAAAGAACATCAGCAGCATGGCCACCTCCCCCCGCCAGGGGCTCAGAAAATATCCGCCCTTGAGGGCGGGGAGGAGACCGTTTTCGAAATCTTGATAGCCTCTCCGATCGCCCCGGCCTGCTCGATGGTGAAGTCGGCATGCACCTGGACCTTGACGTTGGGGAAATAATCCCGCCACCGGTCATTGATCTGTCTCCAGAAAGCGGGGTCGGACTTGTGGAGCAGGTCCCCGAATCCGAAGACGTCGGATTTCAGCGATTGGCATGTCGCTACCGCATCCTGGCAGCGGCCAGCTACCTCAGCATCTATCAATTGCTCGGCGGCCCTGATATCGGACTCACTCATCACGTCGATGGCGGCGTTCTTATCCTCCGCCAGTTCCCCCGATCCCTTGAGGCTGATCTCATAGGTGATGCTGCCGTTGCCGACCACCGGTTTGACACTGGCATGAACGCTCCGGAAAATGTAGGTGGCGTTCGGCTCCGATGACCTGAAGGCAAAGGGGATCTCGCCGCCTGCGGCCTGCTTGGTGATGAACATGGCGCCCATGCTCTCATTCTCGTTCAGCCAGCCCACCAGCCTATCCCCGAGGAAAACAGCCGATCCATCCACAGCCATGGCCTTCCAATCCGGGTGCAGCGCCTCCTGGGCTCCCAGGGCCTGGTTGAAGTCCCCCCCCTGGGTGCCACCCGACTGCGCCCCCGTGATGCCCTGCCGGCCCTGCTGGCTCAGTTGCACGAACTGTTCTTGCTGCCCCTGGGCGCCAACCCCCTGTAATCCCGTGCTGCCCTGCTGAGCCTGCTGTCCCTGGGCGCCACCC
>PKYJ01000072.1 GCA_003132605.1 Peptococcaceae bacterium
AATCAGGAGTCTTGTCCTGCTATGTGGGACAGGGAATCGTCCCCTGTCCCAACGCCAGCCCCGGTCAAGCCGGGGCTTTTTTATGCCGGAAAAAGAAAACCCCCGCTTTTATAGCAGGGGCTGTTCGAGTTCCTATTTCCGGGGCGTGGCTACTCAGCCGCGCTCTTCTCTTTGACGGCCTTGGACGGGGGCTCTCTTGAGCGTTGCCATCACTCCAGGCCGGTGCACACCTATTCGGTCGGGCACTCGCCGGCCTTTTCTTTTACCTCTTTGCCTCCCCTGGACTGGAAGACGATCTGCTCCCTCTCATAGAAGGGCGTCCGCCATTTCGGCAGCACCTCTATGGCATTGCGGTTGCAGGCATCCGCGCAAACCTCGCAGATGATGCAGCGGTCCGGGTGCAGGATCCACTGCTTCTTCTCCTTGACGATCTCGATAGCCACGGCGGGGCAGCGCCGGACGCAGTTGCCGCACTGATCGCAGAGGCTCTCGTTTAGAGTGATCTGTCCGCGCGCCCTGGCGACGGGCTCTCTTGGCTTGACCGGATACATCAAGGTTGCCGGCCCCCCGAACAGGTTGCGGCAAACTGTTGACAGCATGCTCATTCCTACTCCACCTCCTTTTGACCTTCTACCGCTCGGTGCAACTGATGCACGGGTCGATCGAGAGAACGATGATCGGCACGTCCGCCATCTCGCACCCGGGCAGCATCACCAGCAACGACGGAATGTTGGCGTAGGTCGGCGTCCGTACCCGGAGGCGCTCCAGGTTGCGGGTGCCGTTGCCCTTGGCGTAGTAGAAAACCTCGCCGCGAGGCTGCTCAACCCTCATGGTAGCCTCGTTGGCCGGCGGGTTGCCCTTCACCTTGGCAGCGATCTCGCCCTCGGGCATCTTGCCCAAGGCCTCGAGCTGCAGGTCGATCGCCTGGATCGTCTCACCGATGCGGACTGCGGCGCGGGAGTATGAATCGCCGCCGGAGGCCACGACCGGCTCGAAGGACAGGTCGCCGTATGCCAGGTATCCCTGCATCCGGCAGTCCTCCTTGACGCCGCTCGCTCTCAGGTGCGGACCGCAACAGCCCAGGGCGATCGCCTGATCGTAGGAGAGCACGCCCTTGCCGATCGTCCTGGCCTTGACGGTGTAGTCGTTGACCAGCACGTTGCTGAGGGCCTCCACTTCCTTGCGGACATCCTTTAATACCTCGATGCAGTGCTTCTTCATGTCAGCGTCGATATCCCGGCGCACCCCACCGATGATGGAGACGGACTGGGTGACCCGGTGCCCGGCGGTGAGTTCCAGAAGGTCGAGCACTTTCTCCCTGATGCGCCAGTACTGCATGAACATGCTCTCGAATCCGAAGGCGTCGGCCAGCAGTCCCAGCCACAGCAGGTGGCTGTGCGTCCTGCTCATCTCCGAGAAGATGGTGCGCAGGTACTTGGCGCGCGGCGGGATGTCCATCGGCCAGAGACTTTCCACCACTTCGCAGTAGGTGATGCCGTGGATGCAACTGCAGATGCCGCAGATGCGCTCGCAGAGGTAGATGTTCTTGGGATATTCGTTCAGCTCGCACGCCTTTTCAATGCCCCGGTGGCCGTAACCGATGGCCGGCATGACGTCGACCACCTTCTCGTCCTCCAGCGTCAGCTTCAACTGGATCGGCTCCGGGAGCACCGGGTGTTGCGGGCCAAATGGCGTTATCGTGCGCGGTGCCATTTAATTGCCCCCCTTCTGCGCGGCAGCCTTCTGATCCTCGGACTTCAACATCGGCAGCACAGGGCTGTCCTGCGCCAGCATCATGTGGCCGCCGAAATCGATGGCAAGATCCTTGACTTTGAGGCCGAACAGCTCTTTCATCTCGTTCTCGATCAGCACGGCGGTGAGGTAGATGCCGGTCATGCTGGGCACTTCCTCGCCCTTGCCGACCGTAAAGCGCAGGGCTGACATATCCATCCCGGGGCTAGCGTTGAAGAAGTAGGTAACCTCCAGCCTATCGCCCAGGTCGTTGCAGGATCCGGTCACGAACTTTGCCTTGGAGTCGGCATACTTCTTCACTTCTGCAAGCAGTTGGTCTTTGCTGATCTCTTTCAGCTTGTCGATCATAATGCCACCCCCTGCAGTTTGGCCAACTTCTGCAGCGCCATCACAACCCCGTCGATGATCGCCTCGGGGCGGGCTGCACAGCCAGGTATATAGACGTCTACCGGGATTACCTTGTCCACACCGCCGAGTACGTTGTAGCAGTTGTGGAAGACCCCGCCCGAGATGGAGCAGGTGCCCACCGCGATCACCATCTTGGGGTCCGCAATCTGATCGTACAGGTTCTTCAGCACCCTGGCGGTCCTTCTGTTCACCGGCCCGGTGACGACGAGCACGTCAGTATGCTTCGGATTGCCCATGTTGACGATGCCGAAGCGTTCTATGTCGTAAAGGGGGGTTAGGCAGGCCAGCACCTCGATGTCGCAACCGTTGCAGGAACTATTGTCAAAGTGCATGATCCATGGCGATTTCAGCCGCGAAGTTGCAATGATCCCCATCTAGGACACCCCCTTAATAGCAGCAAATACCCAGAACCAGATCAGGTTCAGGATGCACAGTGTTATGCCCACAGCCCAGACGAACCGCACCATCCAGCCCACGGTCATACGAGCTGTGACGTTGTCGACGAACAGCTCCAGCAAGTAGGCCGCCAGGGCAATGACGATACCCACCCAGAGCGGGTTGGCCACGAAGAGAGACACGATACCGAGCAGCAGCACGATCTCATACCACTCAGTGAGCTCGATCAGGGCGTAGTAGGGGCCTGAGTACTCGGTCATGATCCCCTTGATCAGTTCCTGGTGAGCATGGTGCGAGGTCGCCAGGTCGAACGGAGACTTGCGGAGCTTGATGGTCAGGATCACCAGCAGAGCGATGAAGATCGGCCACAGGCGGGAGATCAGCGGCGTCGGGCTGGCGTAGATCTGGCTGATCAGGAAGCTGCCGTTCTGGGCGTAAACACCGAGCGCCAGCAGCAGCAGCACCGGCTCGTAGGCCAGCATCTGCATCAGCTCACGGTTCGCTCCGAGGTGGCTGTAGGGCGACTTGGAACTGAAACCACCGAGGGCGAAGCACACGCCGGCGAAGCCGAGGATGAACATCATCAGCAGGATGTCGAGCCTCAGCACCAGGAACAGCAGGGCGGTGATCATCAACACCAGGTAGGCGTAGATCCACATCAACTGCAGCCTGCTGGCGGCGATCTTGGACTTGCCGAGCAGCTTGAAGAAGTCGTAGAACGGCTGGAGAATCGGGGGGCCGAAGCGCCCCTGCAACCGCGCCGTGATCCTCCGGTCAATCCCGGCCAGGAAGCCGCCGATGAACGGGGCTACGATCACCGTAACGATGGCGATAATCCATGCATTCATTATAGAGCACCTCCCATCGCTAGGAGCGCCACAGCGAACATGATCACCATCAGGACGATGGACAGCGTGTATGTCCACGGGTTCAACGCCGCTTCACCCAATACGCCCTGGAAGTAGTAACCGCCGAGCTGCACCTTCGTCTTGACGTCGGCAGTGGAATACCACTCGTCGGTATCCGTCCCGCCGGCCTGCTCGCCGCACAGGTACACCGGACGCAGTTCACCCGGCTTGATGGCGACAAAGATGAACGGGATCAGCACGGCAATGGCAAACACTATGAACAACGGCCAGACCGGATAGTTTCCTACCGCAAAGTTCGCCGTCGAGGAGACGGCAGAATAACCGTTGACCGTGAGACCCCATCCCTGGACGGCCAGGGCCTGCCCGGAGGTGACCACGTCGGCCACGGCATTCTGGACTAAGCCCGTATAGACCGAGGCCACGCCGATACCCACACCGAAGATGCCCAGCACGAGCAGCCACAGCGGCACGGTGTAGCTGAGCGACAGGCTCTCGATCTTGGCGCCCAGCTTCGGCAATACCTGCAAGAAGCGCCCGAGCCACTTCGCCCAGAAGACGATGGTGGCGGCGCTGGCGATCACAAACAGCCATGCGGCCAGCGGAATCGTGGAGGCGGACTCCAGAGCCATCCACTTGCCCAGCAACATGCCGAACGGCGGCAGGAACATGGACAGCACGCCGATGGCGAAGATGACGGTGACCAGCGGAGCCTTGGCCGCCAGGCCCTCCATGTCCTCGATCTCCCGGCTCCAGATGATGTGCTCGATGGTGCCGGCGCAGAGGAACAACAGGCCCTTGGACACAGCGTGGAAGATGATCAACAGGATCGCCGCCGTGATGGCCAGCGGGGTGTTGATCCCGGCACAGGCAATGATCAGGCCGAGGTTGGCGATGGTCGAGTAGGCCAGCACCCGCTTGCCCGTGGTCTGGCTGATCGCCAGCCCGGAGGCAGCCATGAAGGTGAAGGCGCCCACCAGCGCAATCATGATCGACAGCCTGGTTCCGGCATAAGCCGGGGCCAGGCGGAGCACCAGGTAGACACCGGCCTTGACCATGGTGCTGGAATGGAGCAAGGCGGAGACCGGAGTCGGCGCCACCATCGCTCCCAGCAGCCAACTCTGGAACGGCAGTTGGGCAGCCTTGATCATGCCGGTGAAGCACAATAGAGCCACCGGCAGCAACAGCACGGCAGAAGCGACGCCGCCGGAGAGGATGCCGTCGAGGGACAGCGGGGCGCCCTTCGCAAACAGGATGACCATGGCAATGATCAGGGCAGTGCCGCCGATGGAGTTCATCCACAGCGCCCTTGCCGCATTGTCGATCGCTTCCTTGGTCAGGTCATGAGCGATCAACTGGAAGCAGATCAGGGTGGTCACTTCCCAGAAGAAGTACAGGTAGATCAGGTTATTGGCGAAGACGAGTCCGTTCATGGCGCCCAGGAACAGCACCATCCAGAAGAGGAAGCGGGACGCCCGCGACTTCTCCAGATGCAGGTGGTGCTCATGGTCGTACATGTAACGAATGGCGAAGACACAGATCAGCGAACCGACGATGGAGATCACCAGGCACATCACGATCGCCAGGTGGTCGACCACAAAGGTCGGGCTGACATTCGCCAGAGCAGCACGGCCGCCCATCCCGAACTCAAACCACGCCAGCGGTATGATCTGGGTCAGGGCAAAAATCAGGACGAGCCAGTTCTTGAGCGAAATACCGACGTAGATGTAGAACAGCAGGATGAGATAATCGAGTACCGTGACTACCATGTCCCACATCTGAGCGTTTGCCGGCGAGAACGTGTCTTTGCCATGCAACAGGAACAGGATGCTGTTGACGATCAGTGCGATTGCCGCCAGGATGACGATCACGCCTCTTGCATGGTACTGGCGAATGATGTAGACCAGGACGGCCGCCACTACCGGAAGCAGAATCGCTACTGCCATCATCCAGTTGTAAGGCAGCATGTATTCTTCCCTCCCTTAAAACGTTAATCTTCACTACCCACTCACAAAACCTACGCTCTCGTTTCTCCCCTTAACAAACTTATGCCTGCTCTACCGGCTCACCTCCTCATATGACCTGTCCACCCCGCCACAACGGGGATGGTAGGTGAAGCAAAAAGCCACGCTATTTCTGAGTACAAAAAGGAACATCCCTTTTTGTCTCTCTGTAACAATTCTATTTCTGCCTTTTTTGCAAAATTCCTTCACTGAGCACAAAAAAAATCTCCCGCCTGTCAAGCCGGGAACCATTGTTGCCAAAATACTTTCAGATTGTCACATAGTCCTTGATCCGGTCGAACGTTCTCCACAGATGACTAACCTCTAACCACCAAGTTCACCAGTTTGCCCGGGACACAGACGGCGCGCACCAATTCCTTGCCCCGAAGCAGATCCTGGACGCGTTGCTGGGCCAGGACTGCCTGCTCCATCTCCGCCTGACCGATCCCCGCCGGAACATTCAGGTGGTCGCGCACCCGCCCGTTTACCTGTACCACGATCTCGATCTCGTCCACCAACAGAGCCGCCGGATCGTGCTCCGGCCACCGCTGCTGGTGCACGCTCCCAGCCTCGCCCAACATTTCCCACAGTTCCTCTGCCAGGTGCGGGGTAAACGGAGCCAGCAGCAGAGCCAGGTTGACCAGGCTCTCCCGCAACACTTCCTCGCTGCGCTGACCCACCGGTACCTGCTCCGTATAGTGGTAGATAGCATTGACCAGTTCCATGATGGCGCTCACCGCCGTGTTGAAGTTGAACCGGGTGCCGACATCCTCGGTCACCTTCAAGATGGTGCGGTGGGTCGCCAATCGCAGCGCCCGAACTTCGGAAGTCAGAGGTCGGAGGTCGGAGGTCGGATTCTTTTCCTGGATCTCTTCTTTAAAACCCCCATATGACCTTCCCAAGCGTTCTTTCTCTTTTTCTGACCTCTGACTTCTTGCATCCGACATCTGATACAGCCGCCAGACCCGGTTGATAAACCGGTAGGCCCCCTCCACACCCTGGTCGCTCCAGTCCAGGTCGCGCTCGGGGGGAGCGGCGAACAGGATGAACAGCCGGGCGGTGTCGGCCCCGTAATGCTCGATGATCTCCTCGGGGCTGACCACGTTGCCCTTGGACTTGGACATCTTCGCCCCATCCTTGAGCACCATCCCCTGGGTCAGCAGGTTGGTGAAGGGCTCGTCGACCGGCACCAGCCCCAGGTCGCAGAGTACCTTCATGAAGAAGCGGGAGTAGAGCAGGTGCAGGATGGCGTGCTCGACCCCGCCGATGTACTGGTCCACCGGCATCCAGTAGTCCACCTTGTCCCTGGCGAAGGCGTGTTCCCCGTCCCTCGGGTCGCAGTAGCGCAAATAGTACCACGACGAACAGACAAAAGTGTCCATGGTGTCGGTCTCCCGCCGGGCTGGTCCCCCGCACTGCGGGCACCTGGTGTTCAAGAAGTCCTCCGCCTTCAACAGCGGCGACTCCCCGGTGGGCTCGAAGGCCACGCCCAGCGGCAACAGCACCGGCAGGTCGGCCTCCGGCACCGGTACGATGCCGCACTGGTCACAGTAAATGATCGGTATCGGAGCGCCCCAGTAGCGCTGCCTGGAGATCAGCCAGTCCCGCAGGCGGTAGTTGACCTGCTCCCGGCCACTGCCCTGCTCAACCAGCAACTGGATGATCCGCAGCCTGGCCACCTCGCTGTCGATCCCGTCAAACTCCCCGGAGGCCGTCATCAGCCCCGGTTCGGAATAGGCCTCGACCATCGTGGCCGCATCCAGGTCCTGCCCCAGCGGCTGGATCACTACCCGCACCGGCAGCCGGTATTTGCGGGCGAATTCCAGGTCGCGCTGGTCATGGGCCGGCACGCCCATCACGGCGCCCGTCCCATACTCCGGCAGCACGTAGTTGGCCACCCAGATGGGGAGCCGCTCACCAGTCAGGGGATGGACGGCGTACGCCCCGGTAAAGACTCCCACCTTCTCAGCCTCGGTGGAGGTCCTGTCGATCTCGCTCAGGACCCGCACCCGGTTGACGAAGGAGCGCAGGTCGTCATTGCCGGCCTGCTCCAGCAGCCGCCCTACAAAAGGGTGCTCCGGAGCCAGTACCATGTAGGTGACCCCGTATATAGTGTCCGGGCGGGTGGTAAAGACCGGGATCTGCGTCCCGTCCCCGGCCACAAACTGCGCCTCGGCCCCGGTACTTCTCCCAATCCAGTTCTCCTGCATGATGCGGACCTTTTCCGGCCAGCCCTGCAGTTTGTCTAAATCTGTTAAAAGGCGTTCGGCATAGGCGGTGATCCGGAAAAACCACTGATTCAGACTCTTCTTGGTAACCTCCGTATCACAGCGCTCGCACCGCCCGTCCACTACCTGTTCATTAGCCAGCACCGTGGCGCAGGCGGGACACCAGTTGACCGCCGCCCTCTTCCGGTAGGCCAGCCCCTGGTGGTAGAGCTGCAGAAACAGCCATTCAGTCCAGCGGTAATAGCCCGGGTGGCAGGTAGCCACCTCCCGTGACCAGTCGTAGCTGACGCCCAGGCTGTACAACTGGCGCCGCATGTTATTGATGTTATCCCGGGTCCACCGGGATGGATGGATACCGTGTTTGATGGCAGCGTTCTCCGCCGGCAGGCCGAAGGCATCCCANNTCCCGAAGGGTAGGGAAACATCTCCAGGCAGTAGTACTTCCGCCGGCTTGGGTCCTCCCCCACCCGGAAAGCCTCGTCCCGTTCCCAGCGCTCCTGCCACTTCTTTTCAGCAAGCCGGAAATTATATCTGGTTTCCACAATTTGCCTCCTGACGTGCAGCCATGCTTTGAGCCTGAGGCGAAGCCTCAGAGGCTGCCAATTAAAAACTCCCGTCCTGCAAAGGGACGGAAGTCATACTTTCCCGCGGTACCACCCGATTTGGCATATTAATTGGTGGAGCTGGTGGGAGTCGAACCCACGACCTCTTCCATGCCAAGGAAGCGCGCTCCCACTGCGCCACAGCCCCATGTATCTGCCCACTCCAGTTCAGTTAACGCCTGCAACGGTACCGGCCCTTCACCTATACTGCTCCCGGGCGAGTTCGACTCCTGGTGGCCCCGGTTCGCACCCCGTAGCACCGGCTCTCTGAAGGCCTCCCGACAGGGTCTACTACTCCCTTTCCTTGCATTTATCACAGTAATAAACTTTATCTCAAAGCCAGGATTAATTATATTGAATTGGTCCGCCACTGTCAACAAGATATTATAGGTACGTACATAATCATCATGGTTCCCGGATCACAATTTTGGCGTCCCCCCAGAGGCGTTCGAGGTCATAAAACCGCCGCGCCTCGTCGTTGAAGATGTGGACCACCACGTCGCCGCCGTCCAGCAGCACCCAACCGGATTCCGGCGCCCCCTGCCGGCGCAGGTACGGTCTCCCGGCCTGCTCCAGTTCCTCCTGAACGGCCCGGGCAATTGCCGTGATCTGGGGTATATTGCGTCCGCTGCAGATCACGAAGTAGTCTGCCACCGGAAATACCCCGGTTACATCCAGCACCCGGACATCAACAGCATTCTTGGCAGCAGCCGTATCGCCCGCACGTAAGGCCAGTTCCCGGCCCTCTGACAAACAAACTCCCCCTCCCTTTCTCGAAGCTCGATGTTCGATGTTCGATTATTGCCACGTCTGTATCGGTTTGCTTAGTTGTTGAACCTCTCGATGTTGGAAGTTCGACATCCGACGTTCGATTAGACTTTCTCTTCGAACCTCTAACCCCTATCCTCGAACGTCGAGGATGCTTTCTCACCAAGAAAATGATTCCACGCCGCAACCGTCTGCGGGTGGATCGCCTTGCTTCTCTTCAACATATAGCGGATCGAAAAGGCCAGGGAGATCAACAGGGCCTGATCCAGGTCGCCCTGCACAGCAAGGCGCAGTTTTCCGACAATCGGGCAGGTCCGGCCTGCAGCAATCAGGTCTGCCAGGTAGACAACCCTGGCCAGCCGGTCCATGCCCGGAGCCCCCACCGTATGCACCTTGATTGCCTGCAGCACGCTCCGGTTCTCAACCCCCAGCTCTGACCGGACAAGCCAGGCGCCTACGGGGCCATGTAAAAGCACCGGAACCCGGCGTTCGATCTCATACTCGATCAGTCCATTGGACTCAGCAATCCGGAGCAATTCGACCGCGGTCAGATCACGGGCGTAGTCGTGCAGCAACCCGGCCAGCTCCGCATCCTGAACGGAGACGCCGTGCATCCCGGCGATCTTCACAGCACTTTTAACCACTGCCAGGGTATGCTCATACCGTTCCGGTGTCATGCGCCTTTTAGCAGCAGCTGTATATTTGGACTCTACGATGTTCATCTTCCCCCGAAGGTCATTGGCGCGGTTTGGCTTCGTTGACCGTCAGGATCCGGCCCTGGAAATCGGCGCCGTTGAGGGCATCGACGATCTTCTGGACATCCTCGTCGTTCACCTCTACAAAACCGAAGCCCCGTGACCGCCCGGTTTCCCGGTCAACGATGATTCTGCTGTTGACCACACTGCCGTAATTGCTGAAAGAGTTGTTCAACTCATCAGCGTCAGTACTCCACGGCAGATTACCGACATACAATGTGCGTGTCAAATCGCTTTCACCTCTGTTATTTAGTTCAAGTGTAGTATGCGGTGGTATAGAATTGAATATACCCCCCCCCACCTCTTGGCAACCACCAACCGCTAACCACCAAGTTGGTAAAGCCTGCTCTTAATTATATAAGCCTCGACAGCTTCAGGTACCAGGTACTTGATGGATGCGCCCCTCCGTACACGCTCCCTGATGTCGCTGGAGGAGATGCTTGGCGCCGGGATATCCAGGATGGAGATGGACCCGGAGAAATATTCACCCAGCAAGGCGTTGAGCTGGCGGAGGTCATAGCCTGGCCGGGTGGCGGCAATGAACCGGCACATGGCCAACAACTCCTCAGGCTGCTTCCACCCGATGATCTCCAGGATAGCATCCGCCCCGGTGACAAAAAACAACTCCGCACCGGCGCCATACAACTGGCGGAAGGCTCGCAGCGTATCCACAGTATAGGAGCGTCCACCCCGCTCGTACTCCATCCGGGAGACTTCAAAAAACGGGTTGGTGGCGGTAGCCAGCACCGCCATCTGGTACCGGTGCCAGAAATCTGATACTGTGCCCGTCGTTTTATGGGGTGGATGCCCCGACGGCACAAAAACGATCTCCTGCAGACCATACTGCTCCCTGGCCGCCTCCGCTGTCACCAGGTGCCCATAATGCACCGGGTCGAATGTCCCGCCCATGATCCCGACGCGTTGCCCGCTCATATACTCGCACTCCGCCCTTCGCACCAGACCAGCCACCGAACCGCTTGGTCAAGCGAGTGGAATCGGCCAGCAGAATAGCTATCTCCGGGGCAAGATACCGTATATTTAAGCCCTTCGAACCTCGAACCTTAACTTCGAATTTGTCCATCGCCGTATATAATGTACTTGATGGAGGTCATCTCCTCAAGGCCCATGGGGCCCCGGGCGTGCATCTTCTGTGTACTGATGCCGATCTCCGCCCCGAACCCGAACTGGTAGCCATCAGTAAAGCGGGTTGAGGCGTTGACAAACACCGCCGCCGCATCCACCTGCTGGAGAAAGGTTCTGGCCTTGGTGTAACTGTTGGTTATAATCGCCTCGGAGTGCTTGGTGCCATAGGTGTTGATGTGCCGGATCGCTTCCTCCAACCCGTCTACCACCTTGACCGCCAGCACCAGGTCGAGGTACTCGGTCTTCCAGTCCTCTTCAACGGCCGGAACGACGTCAGGCAGGATCTCCTGAGTCCTGGGGCATCCCCGCAACTCCACGCCTTTGGCCCGCAGGGCCGCAGCCGCCGCCGGCAGGAAGACCGGAGCCACCCTGGCATGCACCAGCAAAGTCTCCATGGCATTGCAGACGCCTGGGCGCTGGGTCTTGGCGTTGACTACGATCTTTTCCGCCATGGCTAGATCTGCGTCCTCTTCTACATAGGTGTGGCAGTTGCCGACCCCGGTCTCCAGCACCGGCACCGTGGCGTTCTGCACCATCATCCGGATCAGCCCGGCGCCACCCCTGGGAATCAGCACGTCGATGAATTCGTTCATCTTCAGCATGATGTTGACCGCTTCCCGGTCGGTGGTATTCACCAGTTGGATCGTCCCGGGTGGCAACCCGGCGCTGGTGGCCGCGCTGCTGATCACCTGGGTGATCGCCTGGTTGGAGTTGAAGGCCTCGGAGCCGCCTCTAAGGATCACGGCGTTCCCTGCCTTCAGGCAGAGGCCTGCGGCATCAACGGTGATATTCGGGCGGGCCTCGTAGATAATGCCGATCACACCGAGGGGTACCCGCATTTTTCCGATCTGCAACCCGTTTGGCCGCGTCCACATCCGGAGCACCTCACCGACCGGGTCCGGCAGCGCCACCAGAACGCGCAGCCCCTGCGCCATCTCTGAAACCCGGTCCGGGGTCAGAAGTAGCCGATCCAGCAGCGCCCCGCTCAGGCCATTTTTTCGGGCAGCATCCATATCCTCCTGGTTGGCATCCAGGATCATACCGGATCGCTCCTCCAGGCTCCTGGCCATGGCCTGCAGGGCATCGTCCTTAACTCTTGTCGACACTCCGGCCAACTTCAAGGACGCTTCCTTGGCCCTGGCGCCCATCTGGCGCAATTCTTCCGCCAGCATTTTACCGCCCCCATTCTCGAAGTTCGATGACGCCACTGACCACTAAAATTATATCACTTGCTCTCCGGCCCTCACAGCGAGGTTATCGCGGTGGATCACCTCATCATAGTCATGATAGCCGATTATTGCCTTGATTTCCGCGCTTTTATGGCCCCTGATCAGGCTGATCGCCCCGGAGGAATAATTGCTGATGCCCCGGCCCAGTTCGCGCCCGTCCTGATCGGCCACTCCGACCACGGTCCCGGCCGCGAACTCCCCCTCCACCCTGAGGATGCCGCTGGGCAGCAGACTCTTTCCCTTATTCAAGATAGCGCCGGCGGCGCCCTGGTCGACGTAGATCCAGCCCTGGACCGGAGAACTGAAGGCGATCCAGTGCTTGCGCGACTGCATCCTGCCAACGTCCGGCACAAACAGAGTGCCCACCGCATCCCCGCTCATTACCCGCTGGATAGTGCCCGCCTTCAGGCCACTGGCGATCACCAGGGAAATCCCAGCCGACATGGCGATTCTGGCCGCCTGAAGTTTGGTCTCCATACCGCCGGTAGCTAGGGCGGAGCCCCGGCCTCCTGCCAGGGCCTCGATCTCCGGAGTGATCTCGGCAATCTCCGGGATCAACTCCCCTGCCCTGCCGGGACTGGGAATCTGATTGTAAAAGCCGTCCTGGTCGGTCAGCAGGATTACCAGGTCGGCGTCCACCAGGCAGGCCACGTGGGCGGCCAGGGTATCGTTATCTCCAAACCGGATCTCTTCCACGGCCACCGTATCGTTTTCGTTGACCACCGGGACCACGCCCTGGCTGAGTAAGGCCTCGAAAGTGTAGCGGGCGTTCAGGTAACGCTCCCGGTCCATGATATCGTATCTGGTCAGCAGCACCTGGGCTACGATCAGGTCACGGGGCGAGAACAGGTGCTCATATTGCTGCATCAGGACACACTGGCCGACGGCTGCTGCCGCCTGCTTCTCCGGAATGGTCCGTGGCCTTTTTGCCAGGCCCAGCCGCCCGACTCCAGCCCCGATCGCCCCGGAACTCACCAGCACCAACTGCCGTTCCTGCCGTAGCCAGGCCAGGTCTGAGACCAGGCTTTCCATCCGGCTCTGGTTGAACTGCCCCCTGGCGCCGCAGAGAAGCCCCGTCCCCAGCTTCACCACCACCCGGCGGGCCTGGGACAAGGCGACGCGGTTATTAACCGGTTCCTGCTTCATTTTAATCACCTTACCTTAACTCCAACCGCACCCGAGACCATCTCGATGTTCGAAGCCCGATGTTCAATTCGCCTTTCCTGACGCGCAGGCGGCTTTCGAACCTCGATTAGTCTGTCCACTCAAACTCGAACTCCCTGATCTTTACGACGTCACCCTGCCTGATTCCTCTTGATTGCAGGGCCTTATCCAGACCGATGTGCCTCAGGGTATGCTGCAGGTAGCGCAGGGCAGAGGGATTGTTGGGGTCGAACCTGGCCACCAGGCGCTCCACTCCCTTGCCGGAGACCTGCCAGCCGCCGTCGGTCTTGACGACGGTGAAACCGGTTGGCTCGGGCTCGGCCCTGATCACCAACATGTCCTGGCCTTCCAGGGCTTGCGGCGCGCCCAGAGGGTACCCGGGGCGACGCTCATCCAGCAGGCGGCAGACACCCAGCAGCAGTTGGTCGACCCCTTCGCCGGTGACGGCGGAGATCGGATAGACCTGTACATCCGGAAAATCCTGGCACAGCAGCGGGAGATTCTCGCGGGCCTGGGGCAGATCGATCTTGTTGGCGGCGATCACCTGCGGCCGACCGGCCAACTCCGGGTTGTAGGCCTGCAACTCCTGGTTGATCACCCGGATGTCCTCCCGGGGATCGCGGCCCTCGGTGCCGGCCGCATCCACCACGTGCACCAGCACCCTGGTGCGCTCCGCGTGCCGCAGGAAACGGTGGCCGAGNNGGCTCCAGAGTAGTGAAAGGGTAGGATGCGACCTTCGGCCGGGCCGCGGAGATGCGGCGCAGCAGGCTCGATTTGCCGGCGTTGGGGAACCCGATCAGCCCCGCGTCCGCCAGAAGCTTCAGTTCCAGCTCCAGAGTGCGCTCCTCCCTGGGGTCTCCCTGCTCTGCAAAGTGGGGCGCCTGCTCCTTGGGCGTGGT
>PKYJ01000092.1 GCA_003132605.1 Peptococcaceae bacterium
CTATTCATATCCAAAAGATTGCAGGGCGTTCTCATTGTCACGCCACTCTTTTTTCACTTTCACCCACAACTCCAGGAAGATCTTGTTTCCAAACAGGGCTTCCAGTTCCAACCGGGCCAGCCGGCCAATCTCCTTCAGCATCTGTCCGTTCTTACCGATCAGGATCCCCTTCTGGGATTCCCGCTCCACATAAATGACAGCCGGCAGGTAGAGAGTCTGATTGTCCCGGGTCAGCATCTCCTCGACGACCACTGCTATGGAGTGGGGAATCTCCTCCCGGGTCAGCAACAGCACCTTTTCCCTGATGATCTCCGCCGCTACGAAGCACTCCGGCTGGTCGGTCACCATCTCCTGCGGGTAGTAGTATGGCCCCTCCGGCAGGTTGTCGAAGATCAGCCTCTTGACCTGATCCAGGTTGGCGCCGGTGAGAGCCGATGCCGGCACTATTTCCAGAAAGGCGCCGCGCCTGGAAAACCATTCCATGACCGGCAGCAGTTCGTCCTTCCTGATCAGGTCGATTTTGTTCAACACCAGGATCACCGGGGTACGCACCCTGCTAACCTGGTTGAGGATGAACTCCTCCCCTGGGCCGGTCGGGGCGGCGGCGTCCACCACGTAAAGAAGCAGGTCGACCCCGTCCATGGCCCTCCGGACTACCTTCAGCAAGTACTCCCCCAGCCGGTGGCGCGGCCGGTGGATGCCCGGTGTATCCAGAAAGACCGCCTGCCCCTCGTCGTTGGTGCAGATGCCCAGGATACGGTTCCTGGTAGTCTGGGGCTTGTCCGAGACGATGGCGATCTTCCGCCCGACGATCTGGTTGAGGAGAGTGGATTTGCCTACGTTCGGCCGTCCGATGATACATACGAATCCTGATTTGATAAACACTCACTCCTGTCTCAAAAGGAAACCGGTACAGCCATTCACTTTATTGTTAGCAATAGCATACGCAGGTGCGGCAGGAATATCAGCACCCCCACCACCGCCGCGTTCAGGGCGGAGACCAGCACCGCTCCCGCCGCGATATGTTTGGCCAGGCGCGCCAGCGGGTGATAGGTGTCCACAAACAGGTCGACCGTCCTTTCCAGGGCTGTATTAAACATCTCCGCCACCACCACGAAGCTGACAGCAAACAGCACCAGCACCCATTCCAGACAGCTCAGTTTCAGCAGCCAGGCAGCCACCAGGACCACAACAGTTGCAATCAGGTGCACCTGCATGTTGCGCTGGGTGCTGAAGCAGTACCCCAACCCGGACAACGCATCCTGTAAAGACATCTTGAAGGAGCGTCTATACATCTCCACCCGCTCCCAGGCCCAGCCTGTCCATCACCTGACGGGTACGCNNTACGCTCCATCATCCTGGCGACGCCAGGTTCGGTCTCGTCATCGTAGCCAAGCAGGTGCAGCATCCCGTGCACCGCCAGAAAGACCATCTCCTGTTGAAAAGAATTGCCGTAAGCAGCAGCCTGGCTGAGCGCCCTGGGGACCGAGATGACGATGTCCCCCAGCAGCATCTCTGCCTCCGGCGCCGCAACTTGCCCTGGCGGGAACAGCATGCCTTCCTCGCCATCCTCATCCAGCATCGAGAAAGACAGCACGTCAGTAGTACCGGCAATACCCCGGTACTGCCGGTTCAGAGACTCCATCCTGATGTCGTCGACCAGGGCCAGGCTGACTTCCGCCTCTCGATCCCCGGTCGCCCGGCTGACAGGTCCGCCTGGCTCACCGGCCAGCACCTCCTGGAGGGCCTCCTCGATCAGCGAGCAGATCTCCTCGTCGACCGCGACATCCTCCTGCTCGTTACTGATTAACAACTGCACCCCGCGCCCTCCTTCTTTCGATCTCGGTGATCATCGTTTCCGGGTATTCGATGCGGGAGTGGAAGATGCCGCCGAGCACCTGGACAAAGGTGGTGGCGATGGTGTCCAGGTCTTTGAACGTCAGGTCGCATTCATCCAACTGCCCGTCGTGCAGCCGCTCCTTGATGATCTTCCTGGTCAGGCCATCCAACCGTCCCGGGGTCGGCTTCTGCAGGGACCGGATCGCCGCCTCCACACTGTCCGCCAGCATCACCAGGGCCGCCTCCTTGGTCCTGGGCTTGGAGCAGTCATAACGGAAATCCGCCTCGGTCACCAGCTCCGGGCGGTCGCTCTCCAATGCCCGCTGGTAGAAATAGGCCACCAGGCTGGTGCCATGGTGCTGTTCGATGATCGCCTGCACACCGGCGGGGAGCTTGTGCTCCCGGGCCAGCTCCAGACCGTCCCTGACGTGTGAGGTGATGATCAGGGTGCTCAGGCTGGGAGCGATCTTTTCGTGCGGGTTGTCCCGGGTCACCTGGTTTTCAATGAAGAAGTAGGGCCGCTTGAGCTTGCCGATGTCGTGATAGTAGGCCCCCACCCGCACCAGCAGCGGGTCGGCGTGTACCGCCTGGGCCGCCGCCTCGGCCAGGTTGCCCACCAGGATGCTGTGGTGGTAGGTGCCCGGCGCCTCCACCAACAGGCGCTTGAGCAGCGGTTCATTGGGGTTGACCAATTCCAGCAGCTTGGCGGAACTGGTGATCCCGAACAGGATCTCCAGGTAGGGCAGAANNCCCCAGCATCAGGATCGAAGACAGAAAGCCGCCCGCCACTCCCAGCCCCATTCCCATCAGAATGGTGGTGGTATCGGAGGTGTTCAACAGCCCCAGCACGAGGATCACCACCGCATTGACCGCCGAGACGAAGGCGCCGCCCCGGATCAACCCCGCCCGGTTGCTCAGGTTGGACACGCTGTAGATCCCGGCCAGGCTGCCGGCCAGGCCGGCAATGGCGAAGGAGATCTGTCCGCCCAGCATCACCCCCAGCAGCAGGCTCAGGATAAAGGAGGTGAACACCGCCAGCTCGGCATCCATCAGCACGGTGATCAGCATCGCCCCACCCGCCAGCGGCGCCAGGTAACCGATCAGCCCGGCAGTCTCCGCCTGCGAGCCAAGCCTGATCATGGTGACCCCCTTGGCGGCTAACAGGGTGAGGGTGACGAGTATGGCGTAAAGGGCGATGTACCGGTTCCGCTCATAAAACCGCGGTTGGAACTGCTTCAGGTAGACCGCCGTCAACCCTGCCAGCAGCAGCACCAGGAAAACGACGCCGAACAGGGGCGGCCAGATATTCTTAGTCCGCAGCAGCCCCAATTGCTGGAGCTCTGCCAGGTGGGCGACGTCAATCGTCTCTCCCTTCGCCACGATCACCTGGTTGGCCTGGACCGAGTGCTGCACCGGACTGACGCTTGCCTGGGCCTCAGCCACCTTGCTGGCGTACGTCTCCGGGTCCAGCACCAGGTTCGGCCTCAGGATATGGGTCAGAATGAAGGTCACGGCAGGCTTCAAATCCCTGTCCAGGTTCGATGAGGCCACCTGGCCCGACAGGTTATCCCGGGCGCTCGGCAGGGCATCCACGGTCAACCCGTATTGGAGAGGATCCTGAAGCCAACCCAGGCACACAGTGTACAGCCTGGTGAGCTGGGTGCTGTTCAAGGACAATAGCGCCGCCAGGGATGTGGGGGCCACCGAGGCGACATCCGTGTTGGAAGCCCCGGTCGCCTGGGCCAGGTAATCCTGAAGCAGGCTGTCACTGCGCTCGGCCGGCAGATTCTGGCGCTGCAGGTCCCTGATCTCGTTGAAGACCCC
>PKYJ01000059.1 GCA_003132605.1 Peptococcaceae bacterium
CCGGCGGTCTGCTGGCGCTAAGGTCCAGGATCGAGACGGCGGGCCGGTTCGCCCTGTATTCGGGGGCGTCGGAGGCCCCGGCTGAAAACCCCGGGTGCCAGCCGGGTGCCCGCTTGCGGGCGCTGAGGGTGGGCCTGGCCTGGGGCGACGACGAGAGCGCTGCCATTACTGTTCCCGAGGATCGTGCCCAAAAAAGCGAGGTGTTAGCCTGCCTCAAGGACCTCCTGGCAAGCCCCTCCTGTGAGAAGTGGTGCCATGACGCCAAGGCGGAGATGACAGCCTGGAGACGTTGCGGGATCACCCTGGAGGGCATAACCGGGGACACGAAACTGGCCTCCTACCTGCTGCACTCCGCTACCAACCCCACTATCGAGGAGATTTCCATGAAGCACCTTAACCAGGTGCTGATGCTGACGAACGAGGACGAAACCGTGGTTGCGGGGCAGGCGCTGGCGGTGTATAGGGCCTGGCCGGTACTGCAGGCGGAGTTGCAGGAGCAGGGTATGCTTGACCTGTTTTACGGTCTGGAACTGCCCCTGTCCTCGGTGCTGGCCAGGATGGAACTGACCGGTGTCAAGCTGGACGTCTCCCAACTGGATGCCATGTCGAGTGAGTTTGGACGCCAGTTGGGACTCCTGACTAATGAGATCTACGACCTGGCCGGCCAGGGCTTCAACATCAACTCCCCCCGCCAGTTGGGCGTCATCCTGTTTGAAAAGATGATGCTGCCGGTGATCAAAAAGACGAAGACAGGCTACAGCACCGACGCTGCAGTGTTGGAGGAACTGGCCCCGTACCACGGGATCGCCGCCAAGCTGCTGGAGTACAGGCAGTTGCTGAAGCTCAAATCCACCTATATTGACGGTCTGCGCGCTCTGGGCCTGGCCACCGGTAAGGTACATACCACCTACAACCAGACCATCACCACCACTGGCAGGCTAAGCAGCACGGAGCCGAACCTACAGAACATCCCCATCCGGATGGAGCTGGGGCGCAAGATCCGGCGCGCTTTCGTGCCCTCGGAGCCGGACTGGCTAATCCTGGCAGCGGACTACTCCCAGATCGAGTTGCGGATCCTGGCGCACATGTCCGGGGATGAGAAGCTGCTGGATGCTTTCAGCCGGGGAGAGGACATCCACGCCCGCACGGCCTCCGAGGTCTTCGGGGTGCCCCGGGATGAGGTAACTCCGGACCTGAGGCGCCGGGCGAAGGGGGTAAACTTCGGGATTGTTTACGGGATCACCGACTTTGGGCTGGCCAGAGACATCGGGGTGAGCCGCGAGGATGCGGCGGTCTTTATCGAGAATTACTTCCGCCAGTATCCGGATGTCAGACGCTTCATCCAGGAGACCATCGCCGCGGCCAGGGACCGGGGCTGGGTGGAGACTCTGTTCAAGCGGCGCCGCTACCTGCCGGACCTGTTGAGCGGCAACCGCCAGATCAGGTCCTTCGGAGAGCGGACGGCAGTGAACACCCCGATCCAGGGGACTGCTGCAGACATCATCAAACTGGCCATGCTGCGCATCGACCGGTCCTTACAAGAGAAGGAGTTACAGGCACGGATGCTTCTACAGGTACACGATGAACTGGTGTTCGAGTTCCCGAAAGAGGAACAGACCGAACTGATCAGGCTGGTGCGCGAGGGGATGGAACGGGCGGTGGTCCTGGATGTACCGCTCGATGTCGATATCGAGATCGGACCTAACTGGTACGACCTGGCGAAGGTGAACCGTCATGCCTGAACTTCCGGAAGTGCAAACTATATTGACAACCTTGCAACCCAGGCTCTTGGGACTACGGATCGAGCGGGTGGAGGTTTTTTTGGAGAAGATCATCAAATCCCCGCACCCCCGGGAGTTTGTTACCTGGCTGCAGGGACGCTCCATTACCGGCCTGGGGCGGCGCGGCAAGTACCTGCTGCTGGAGTTGGACGGGACCTACATCCTGGCGGTACACCTGCGGATGACCGGAAGGCTTGTCTATTCGAGCCCCGATCCACCGCGGGACAAGCACACTCACCTGGTTTTTTACCTGAACAACGGAGACGAACTGCGCTTTCATGACCTGCGGCAGTTCGGCACCATGAACCTGATGCTGATTGACGACTTTGCAGCGTTCTGCTCCCAAAAAGACCTGGGCCCTGATGCTCTCGATCCTGCCCTGACCAAGGACCTGTTCGAGAAGAGGTTCCAAGGCCGGCGCGGCCAGATCAAGAAGCTGCTTCTGGATCAGTCGCTGGTGACCGGGATTGGCAATATCTATGCCAACGAGATTCTCTGGCGTGCGCGCATTCATCCGGAACGGACAGTCGAATCTCTGGCCTCTGTAGACATGGAGGAGTTGTACCGGGCGATGCGGTCAGTGCTTCAGGATGCAGTGGTGGGGCGGGGCACCACGCTGCGGGATTACGTCGACGGGGAAGGAAACCCGGGCAGTTTTCAATCACAGTTGGCCGTTCACGGACGGGAGGGCGAACCATGTCCCGAGTGTGGAAAAGAGATCATCAGGCTGAAGACCGGCGGGCGCAGTTCTTTTGTCTGCCCCGGTTGCCAGCCTCAAACGAAGCGAAGCGAAGTTTGAAAGCCATGTGCCTGTTTGCGAAGCAAACATATGGCACGGCATATAAATCATGTAATTGCTATTGCGGAGTGGAGCGGAGCAATAGCAATTACCCTCTAACTTCGCCGGTTAAGAAGGAGAATTTTCACTGATTTACTAATCTGAACCTGCTAACTATTGAGGTGAGGAGTATTAAAGCGAAGTTAGAGCGGGTGGCGGGGATGCGCCTGATCGGCCTCACCGGGGGTATTGCCAGCGGGAAGAGCCTGGTCAGCCGGCAGTTGCAGGGGCTGGGAGCAATGGTGATCGATGCCGACCGGATTGCCCGTGACGTGGTACAGCCAGGCAGGCCGGGTTGGGAGATGATCGTCAGGGAGTTCGGCAGGTCCTTTATCGACAGCGATGGCGGCTTGGACCGGAAGGCCCTGGGGCGGTTGGTCTTCAACGACCCCCGGGAACTGGAGAGGCTGAACCGGATCACTCACCCCCTGATCCTGGCGGAGATAGAAAAGCTGTTACAGATATACCGCTCCGGATATGAGGGGGTAGTGGTGCTGGATGCGCCCCTGCTGTTCGAAACAGGCTTGGACAGGTTTGTTGACGAGGTCTGGGTGGTCATGGTCGACCAGCAAACGCAGGTCAAACGCCTGATGGAGCGGGACCTGCTGACGGAACAGGAGGCCGAGCACCGGATCCGGCTGCAGATCCCGCTTGAGGAAAAGGCGTCCCGGGCTGACCGGGTGATTGACAATAGTGGTCTGCCGGAAGAGACAGAGCGACAGGTTCAATTAGCGTTAAGTGGTTGGTAGCGACCAATGACCAAATGGGTGGGTTAACCTGTGATTGTGATCAGTTTGCGGCGGCTGTGGCTGCTGATAATAGGGCTGGCAATTGTCCTCTGCGTCCTGTACGTGCTGCAAAGCAAGTGGTTCTGGAAGATCTTCTACCCCTGGCCTTACCGGACCGAGATCACCCAGGTGGCCAAACGGTTGGATATCGACCCGTACCTGTTGGCAGCCCTGGTCCGGGCGGAGAGCGGGTTTAAGGCCAATGCCATGTCGGCTGCCGGCGCCAGGGGATTGATGCAGGTAATGCCGGAGACTGCATCCTGGACGGCCAAGCAGATCGGCATCCAGGACTTCAATGAGAGCCAGCTCTATCAGCCCGGGGTCAACCTGTTGATCGGGAGTTGGTACCTGGCCTACCTGTTTAAAGATTTCCACGGGAACCAGGTGACTGGGCTGGCGGCATACAATGCCGGACGCGGCAATGTTCAGGCCTGGCTGGATGATGGCTTATGGAAGGGGACCATGGCCGACGCCGACCGCATCCCTTTTCCGGAAACGCAGTTGTACCTGCGGGCGGTGATGAGAGACTACGAAATTTACAAGTACCTGTACGCGGACCAGGGCGCAAAGACCTCCCTCCCTGGAGGAACTTGACGTCCGAGCGGCAAATATTGCTTGATTACAAATAAAAACAGATAAGGGTCATAAGGCGGTTAGACCCCTCATAGGATATACCAGTAATTGGTATCCGGGAGGGGTTAAAATTTGTGGCGCAGGGTCTATCTTCAGGCAAACAGGTTTAACCACTGGAAGCTTGTTTTAGCAATTGTTGGATGTTTGATATTGCTGGCATTGGTGATCCTCCGCACAATGTCGCCGGGCCCGGCGCTTGCGGTCCAGATTGCCAGCCCTCCGGCCTTGCTCGACCCGGCCAGCGCCTCCTCTTACGAGGAGAAACTGATCGACAGCGCTCTGTATGAAACATTGGTTGCCTATGATCCGGAGAAGCATCTCTGCAAGGGACTCCTGGCAGATAAGTGGGATATCTCCCAGGGGGGCAGCGTCTGCACCTTTTACTTGCGCAAAGGCCTCCGCTTTCATGATGGCACCCAGGTAACAGCGCAGGATGTCAAGGACAGTTGGGAAAGGGTGTTGAACCCTGGCACGGGCAACTGCGGCTACCTGCTGGAGAACGTGGTTGGGAGTGACGGCCTCGCCAATGGCAGCGCCAAAGATGTCAGTGGGCTGGTGGTGGTCGATCAGTACACGTTGAGAGTTGTCCTGAAAGAACCGGACTGGACCTTTCCCGCTGTCGCCAGCAGCCCCAGCCTGGCGATCGTCAGCCAGAGGGCCGTTGCCAGGTATGGACCGGGCTACGGAAAGAAAGCGGGCGCCGTTGCCGGAACGGGCCCCTTTCGCCTGGTAGCCTGGGACAAGGACAAGGTGGTGCTGCAGCGCAACATGAGGTATGCCGGGTCCCGGCCACAGTTGAAGACCCTGACTTTCCTGGCAGTAGACAGGCCGCCGGAGATCACCAGGCTTTACGAGGCCGGAAAGTTGGATGTCCTGACAGAAGCTCCGGCCCAGGTACTGTCATCGCTGGCTGCCAAGGAGAAGCAGAAAGGGTTCGCTATCTTTAAAAAGCCGGTGCTGAACCTCTATTTCCTGGGGTTCAACCTGAAACAGCCACCCTTTGATAAAAGCGATATCCGCCGGGCACTCAGCCTGGCCGTGGATCGGAGCGCGGTTGCCAGCCAGTTGTTGGGTGATGGCGCCAGAGCGTTAAACGGGTTCATCCCGCCGGAATTGACCTCAGATGAGCAGCCGGATGGCTACCAGGTCGAGCAGGACCCCGGACAGGCCCTGCAGGCCATGGCCGGAGCGGGTTATCCCTATGGACTGGGCCTGCCGCAGTTGTCCTATGCATACAACGACAGCCCCGGCCACGATTACCTGGCACACCTTTTGCAAGACCAGTTGGACAAGGTGGGGGTCGACCTCCAGTTAAAAAGGATACCCTGGCAGAACTATGAGGCTGCAATCCGGTCGGGATCCTACTCGCTTTTCCGCCTGGGTTGGGACGCCGACTACCCGGACCCGGATAATCTCCTCTACTTCAATTTTGACAGCGCCGAAAAGCCGCGCGGCAATTTGACAGGGTACGATAACGCCGGGTTTGACGCCCTGCTACAACAGGCCCGGGGTGAGCAGGACCCCGACCGTCGTCGCGAGATCTACCGCAAGGCGGAGCAGATGCTGCTGGCAGATGCGCCCATAATCCCCCTGTTTCAACAGGTGGCGCTCTTTGGATTGCGAAAAGGTATCACCGGGTTTGACGCGGATCTCCTGGGACTGGTTGATTTCGCACAATTGAAGAAGCCATAGAGATTGCAGACAACTGTTCAAAGTATTAGAATGGTAGCAGAAAGGAGATCAGCATCATGCCTACTTACGAATTTATCTGCAAGGGTTGCAACAACCGTTTTTCTTTGTTTACCACGGTTTCGGGGCGCGACAAGGCATCCTGCCCCAAGTGCGAGGGCAAGGACCTGCAGCAGATGTACAAGGGTGTCCGGTTTGCCAAGGGCGGCGTCTATTCAGATGTGGGGCCAAGCAGCATTCCTTCAAGCGGCAGCGGCTGCTCGAGCGGGAGTTGCAGCGGCTGTTCCGGTTGCGGCTAGACCCGGTCTCATCCAGTTTGATCAGTTTGACATGTGGCCAGATTCCCCTTATAATGTTTTTTGCGTCAACTTGGCGTCAAAGTTATCCCTTCTGTTTTGAAAAGTTTCATACTGCGGAAGTGCTGGAATTGGCAGACAGGCACGTTTGAGGGGCGTGTGCCGAGAGGCGTGCGGGTTCAAGTCCCGCCTTCCGCACCATCGAAAATTAGGTAGGCAAAATGCCTACCTTTTTGCGTTCAAGAAAGATCGGTCAAAAAGGGACAGCCTGGAGCTGTCTTGTTGTTTAACAATTCTTGCAGGGAATTGCAAATTACTATCGAAAAGGTAGTCATCTGGTAAATGTCGGATCTCCCTGCTGATTGGTTCCTACCAGATGCGCCAAAAAATGTCAGCAGAAATGGCCACCTACTTCCTGACCTAGGGTGGCTGCGCGATCCGGTTGTTCCTATAAACATCTACTTGTCAGCATAGGCAGTAGTCTTTATAATGTAAAAAAAGAATTTTTGGGGCGTGCAGGATATGCTCACGCATCAGGAAGTGCTGCTGAGATTAGGAGTCTCGCTTCTGTTCGGGTTGATCATCGGCTTTGAACGCAGTTTCTGGGGCAAACCGATTGGCCTCAGAACATACTCGCTGGTTTGCCTGGGTTCGACCCTGTTCATGATCATCAGCGCTTACGGCATCCAGGTTGTTCCGGCGGGGAACTTGTTGCATGCCGCAGACCCTGGCCGGATAGCCGCCCAGGTTGTTGTGGGCATTGGCTTTCTCGGTACTGGCGTGATCTTGCGGGATCGGGGACGGATCAGGGGCATCACTACCGCAGCAGAACTCTGGGTTAGCGCTGCTTTCGGGATGATCATCGGACTCGGACTTTTCTTTCTGGCAGCGATCAGCCTGGCCTGCGTTTTCATCGGTCTCTACACCCATAATCTATTTATCTGGATCGGGCTTATCCCGCGCCCGGATCGCAACCAGGACCGGCAAGACTATGTCGACCAGGATTAGGATCGGGGAACTGCGGTGGTCTCTTGAGAGACAGCCACGTATGCACAGGCAAAACCCAGGATCGATATCGATCCTGGGTTTTGCTGCAGAGCAAGGCTTTTTTGTTTTCGCGCTTCTTACTGTATGGTAACGATCCTGCCGTTCGGATACCACTGCACGTTTCTATGGAACATCTGGCCGATCGCCCGGAGCGGAACCATCATCCGCCCATTGACGATCTGGGCTGGCACGTCGAGGCCATAGGATGCGCCATTGAGGTATGCCTGCTGGCCATTGTTGCTGAATTGGATCTGGCTGGACCCGTTATTGATGGCGACTGTGCCGTTGGGATTCCAGTTGATATTATTGTTGGATATTCCAAAGGCATTGGCTACCTGGCGGATGGGGATCAGGGTGCGGCCATTGATGATGATCGGCTGCACGTCGAAATCGATCTGGTTGCCGCCGTTGAACACGTTGATGTTGTTGTTGCCCTGCTGCTGGTATGCTTGCCCCAGCAACGGATAGACCCAACTGCTGGAAACCGCAGAACCCTCGGAAGCTTCGATCTTGGCAATCTGTTTCATGATGACCTCTACCCTGGCCCACTTGCCTTTCCTGCCGCTGTTGATTTCGGTGATTAACTGCTGCTCTAGATTGCTCAGTTGAGTCCCACTTGCATTCTGCGTTTCCAGTTGTTGTATTTGCTGCAGTATCTGCGCTGCCTGTGCCATCTGGTTGCTGCTTATGGCAGCTACGAGCTCCTGTTCCAACTGGGCAATCTGGGCGCTATTGCTGCCGGTCTGGATCGTCGAGGAGTTGCCGAAGGTGAAGGTGGCCGAGGTCACAGCGCTCCAGCCTGCGGAGGTGTCACTGGCGGCCTGGATCGTCTCGGACTGGGACACGGTGAAGGACCCGCTATAGAGGACGGCGGTGCCGCCATTCGTCGGGTTCGACCCGTCGGTGGTGTAGTAGATGGTTCCACCGTAGGTGTTGCTGATGCTCACGGTCTGGGCGGTGGTGAAAGCGCCGCCGTTCGGAGAGATGGCCGGCGTCTGTAGCGAACTCGAGCCATTGATGGTGAAGGTGGCTGAGGCCACGGCACTCCAGCCTTTTGTCGAGTAATAAACGACGGCTTGTACCGTCTCCGACTGGGACACGGTGAATGGCCCGGTGTAGGTGATGTGTGTG
>PKYJ01000077.1 GCA_003132605.1 Peptococcaceae bacterium
TCGCTTCCGTGGAAGAGGTCTGGGCCGCCGCTGATATGATTGTAAAGGTCAAAGAACCGTTGCCGTCAGAATACAACTACTTTAAACCGCAGCAAGTGCTGTACACCTACTTTCATCTGGCCCCGGACCGGGAGCAGATCGAGGCCCTGATCGAGAAGAAAGTAGTGGCCATAGCCTACGAGACGGTCGAGTTGGATAATGGCGAACTTCCCCTGCTGACTCCGATGAGCGAAGTGGCGGGGAGGATGTCGATTCAGGTAGGCGCTGCCTTCCTGGAAAAACCGCACGAGGGCAAGGGAGTATTGCTTGGTGGAGTCGCTGGAGTGCCGCCGGCCCATGTAGTGATCGTCGGTGGCGGCATAGTAGGGACTAGCGCCCTGAAGATCGCGGTCGGGATGGGCGCCAGAGTGACCGTGATCGACAAGAGCCTGGATAGGCTTCGCTACCTGGACGACGTCTTCCACAACCAGATCGAGACCCTGGCGTCAAACAGGTTTAACATCGCTGCGTCAGCCAAGAGCGCAGACTTGCTGGTCGGGGCAGTGTTGATTCATGGTGCCATGGCGCCGAAACTGGTGAGCGAAGAAATGGTAGCCTCGATGGTACCGGGCAGCGTCATCGTCGATGTGGCCATCGACCAGGGCGGCTGCGTGGAGACCATCGATCACTGTACCACCCACCACGACCCGGTTTATATCAAGCACGGCGTGGTGCACTATGCAGTAGCGAATATGCCCGGAGCAGTGGCGCGCACCTCCACCCTGGCATTGACCAACGCCACACTGCCCTATGCGCTGGATCTGGCAAACAAGGGATGGGTGCAGGCAGTGAAGGACGATCCGGCCCTGGCCAAGGGAGTTAACGTAGTTGATGGCAAAGTTACTTATAAGGCAGTTGCCGACGCCCATTCGATCAAGTACCATTCTTTGGAAGAGGTTATCGGCTAAGACAGGGCAATTGCTCCCAATCTCCGGTAATGCCCGTGCAGTTTGAATCTGAAGAGGGCGGAAGACATCGCCCTCTTCCTGTTTCTATCCGGATCATGTGTCCCCGGCCTGTTCGATGGTGAAATCAGCCTGCACCACGACTTTCACGGTGGGGAAATAGTTCTTCCACCGGTGTCCTGCCCGCAGATATCCTGGATCTTCTTCACGTACATGTCGGTCAGGGACTCGGCGGTCTCCTGGTTGAAGGATTCGGCGAACACCCGGCAGACCGGCTCGTCTGCATCCGGCAACACCAGCGCCCAGCCGTCGGGGTGGCGCAGCTTGATCCCCTCGGGCATCTCCGCCTGAGTCTCACCCGCCTCTTCCGCCAATCTCCTCAAGACTCGGCCCTTGTTGTCCCAGGTCACCTCTACATCCCGGCTGGCGGTGGCAAAACCGGGCAGTTCCTCTAGCAACTGGGACAGCGGGCGTCCATCCCGGGCCAGGTGCTCGATGATCATCCCCATGGCCGCCAGGGCATCGCCGTAAAAAAAGAACTGCGGGAAGCGCCGCTGCGAGCTGACCACCTCATCATTCAGGGCAGCCTGCATCAGGGCCCAGGGGGCGCTTTTAGTGCGGACTACGCTGCCCCCCTGCCGGCGGGCATGCTCCACCACCGCCTCCGGCATGGTTACCGGCAAGGCCAGGACGGCCGACTGGTTGCCGTCCAGGGTGATCAGGGGCAGCAACGACATCAGGCGGTCTTCCTGGACGACCCGCCCCTGTTCGTCGATCAACACCAGTGACTCGCCGTCAGAATCGATCACCGCCCCCAGGTGGGCGCCCTTTTCCCTCACCAGGGCTCCGAATTGTTCGGCGGTGGCCAGCATCTCGCTGGAGGTCTGCGCCTGGCGCCGGTCGATCGGTAAGGTGGCTGCTTCACAATTCAGGGCCTCAAACAGGGGCGGCAACAGGTATCCCAGGCGCTCCGGGTCGTAATTGACAGCGACCCTGAGGCGGGCGCGCCTGGTGACATTATGCTCCAAGAACCCGAGCAGATAGTTCAGGTAGGCCCTGTTGATATCGGGATAATATTCAGGGGCCGCAATCTGCCGGCAGGGAACGTACCGGTACTCCTCCCGGTTGAGCATCCCCTCCACCTTGCGCTGCTCGCTGCGTGAAAAATCAATCCCCTGGTCGTTGAAGAAACGCAGGCTGATCTTTTCCAAGCCCCGGTGGCAGACGTGGATCCCCCCTCCCAGGCGCAGCGCCCGGATCCCGTAGCGGTGGGCCGGCAGCGTCAGGTTTCCGAAATCGACAACCTTAACTCCGGTTGCCAGCAGGCCCGACAGCAGCGCCTGCCTGATCATCTGCGGGGCGGGGCGCCCATCGGTACAGATGGAAAGGCGGCCACTCTTCACTGAACCTACCGCGGCTCCCAGCCGGGCGGCGATCTCCGGGTTGATCTCGGTGATCAGGTCCCCGGCGATGCCCCTGGACCCAAAGAAGTGAGGCCGGGCTGATTGGCCCCAGACCAGGCTGGCGCTGAGCCGGGTGCCCTTCTCCACCCACTTCTCCGGCCAGATCTTGACCCCAGGTTTGACCACGCTCCGCTCCCCCACCACCGACCGGTCACCGACCACCGAGCCCTCGAAACAGGAGGCGGCAGCCTTGACCCGGCCGCGCCGCCCGACCACCGCCCCCCGCAGCTCTGCGGACTCATCGATCAGTGCCCCATCCCAGATCACGCTGCGCTTGACAGAGGCGCCCCTGCCCACCTGGACCTCCCGGCCTAGCACCGTGCCGGGGCCTATCTCGGCCTGAGGCCCGATAGCGCATCCATCCCCGATGACGACGGGGGGCATCAGCCGGGCGGTCTGATCGACAACCACCCGGTCGCCCAGCCAGACACCGGGCTGGCTCTCAGTCCCCGGCAGGGCCAGTTGGGCGCTTCCCTCCAGAATGTCGAAATGGGCTTGAACATACTGCGCGATGGTACCGACATCGCACCAATATTTACCTTTAATAACAACAGCATACATATCCTTGCCCATTGCTAACAGCCTGGGAAAGACATCCTTGGAAAAGTCCACCGGTTGATTGGCCTCGATGTAATCCAAAACCTCCGGTTCCAGAATATAGATCCCGGTGTTCACCTGATCGCTGAACACCTCTCCCCAGCCTGGTTTCTCCAGGAAGCGGGTAATTTTCCCCTCTTTAGTTGTTATTACCACGCCATATTCCAGGGGACAGGTAACCTCGGTTAAGACGATTGTGACTAGGGCGCCTTTTTCTTTATGAAAATCGACCGCCTCCTGCAAACTGCAATCGGTAACGGCGTCGCCGCTGATCACGATAAAGGTCTCGTCTAAAAAGGGGGCGGCATTCTTGACGCTCCCTGCCGTGCCTAGAGGAACGTCCTCGATGTAGTAGCGGAGATTGACCCCAAAATCCTTCCCATCGCCAAAATAGTTCTGGATCTCTTCGGGCAGGTACTGCAGGGTAGCCCCGATTTCATGAATACCCTGATTGCGCAGCAGGTTTACGATATGCTCCATGCAGGGGCGGTTCACGATCGGCACCATCGGTTTGGGGCGTGCACAGGTGAGCGGGCGCAGGCGGGAACCCTCGCCACCGGCCATGATGATCGCCTTCATTGTCATTCAGCTCCATTTTAAAATTAAAAAACCTGAGCTTTGTCAGGTTTTTCCCTTCTAAATTTTTTCCATTTACAATTTTTCATATGCAGGGAAGGGGGATAATTTCTGACCCGCCACCCTCTAGAGGTGGGAGACATTCGAACGTGGAGACTCATTTTTTGTCAGCATTCTTCCCGGAGTCTCTGAATAACTCAAGTATTTGGTCACGGATACGTAAATCATCAAGGATCTTCTTGACTGTGCCTGTATCCATGGTGCCGGAATGTTTGGGAATAGTGGTATATAAGCACTTCGCCGGGTGCCACTAAATCTCGTGCGATCCCTTGGCCTCCCGGCGAAATTCGCATCCTAACTGACGAAGAGCCGTGGTCAACTCTCGATAAGTGAGCCGTGGTAATCGGCTCATGAAACGCTCACCGCCAAGTGTCCATCCATTGCACAATTCAAAGCTTCAACAAAGGATTCTGGCAGCGGCTGACCATCCTCTTTAAGTAAATCTAACATGTTTGCAGCCACGTCTTGCAGATTGTCTAGGGCAATTCCTATGGTCTCGCCTTCAGCGTGGCAACCTTGCAGCGTGGGGCATACCGCAAGATAGCCAGGGCCGTCCTCCTTGGGATACACTACAAACTTAAGGACCACACGCATGACTTAGCACTCCCTTCTTGGAGTTCTTTATATCCACTATTATACCGCATGTAGTGCTTAATGCCGCCGAACAAGGGAGCCCCCGATCGGCAGTAAGGAGTTTTAGGCCAAACATCTCAAAGCTGAATAGTGCTTGACCGGTCCATCTGCTAATTAAGCATTTTGTAGATGGCCAGCGCCCCTTCGGCCCGGGTCAAACCCGAAGTGGGATCAAAATTCTTGTCGTTCAGATCGATGATGCCGAGCCCTGCGCCAGGAACGGCGGGCACACGTCCCGCATCCACACCCACCAGGGCGGGCACCCGCTCAGACCAGGCGATAGCCCACGCCCGGTTCGGTGAT
>PKYJ01000107.1 GCA_003132605.1 Peptococcaceae bacterium
AGCGGTGCCCGTGGTCACTACCGCCACGGACGTGCAAGGCAAGCCTGCCATTGACATGCTGGCCAAGCAGTGGGGATTCCGGCCCCTTCCCGGCGCCCGGGTCAAGGTAGTCAACAGCGCCCTGCTGGCAGGCGAGCGGGTGGAGATCTTCAGCGAGTGGCACCTGTCCGGAGACAGACCCTTGAACCAGGATGACATCATGTCCGGCTTGGAGTCAATCCCCTGCCGCAGCCTGCAGGAGTTGGAGCAGGACGGCCCGGATTGGGGGAAGCTGGCGCCGGTGCTGGTCACCAGCCGCCTGCTGGCACTGCCGCCCCGGGGGATCTTCCTGCGGCCACTGAGCCTGGTGGCGGGTATTGGCTGCCGGCGGGGGGTCGAGGCGGCGGAGATCGAGGCCGCCCTGGATGAGGCGCTGCGGATTGCCGGGCGCAGCCGGGACAGCCTGGGCATGCTGGCTACCCACCAGATCAAAGAGGACGAGGCCGGCCTCCTGGAAATTGCCGGGCGGATGGGGCTCGCACTGAAATTCTTCCCCAGCAAGCACCTGGAGCAGGTCTACGAGGCCCATTCCGGCCTGGAGCACTCGATGTTTGTACAACAGCAGTTGGGAGTTGGTAACGTATGCGAGACAGCAGCGCTGGCGGCGGCCCCGGACGGCGCCCTGGTGCTTCGGAAGACCAAGTTCAAGCGGGTCACGGTGGCCCTGGCCGAGGCCGGCTTACTGTGGTCGGCATCGGGCCGGGTGATCAGGCGCATCTGAGCCATGGCGCCACTGAGGAGTTGGCATCTGCCGGGGTGATCGTCGGCTACCGCACCTACCTGCAGCTTTTAAAGGAGATTCTCCCGACCGGGGGACAGCTCATCGAAGGCAGTGGTATGCGCCAGGAAGTGGAGCGCGCCCGCCTGGCGGTGGCTCACGCCCTGGCCGGGCGCCGGGTGGCGGTGGTCAGCAGCGGGGATGCCGGGGTCTACGGGATGGCCGGCCTGGTGCTGGAGGTGCTGCTGGGCACCGGCAGGCAGTCGGAGGTGGACTTCCGGGTGGTGCCGGGGATCACCGCAGCTTCGGCTGCGGCCGCCTTGCTGGGAGCGCCGCTGATGCACGACTTCGCGGTGATCAGCCTGAGCGATCTGTTGACCCCCTGGGAGGTCATCAAACGGCGGATCGAGGCCGCCGCCTGGGGCGACTTCGTGGTGGTCTTCTACAATCCCAAGAGCAGGCGACGGGTCACCCAGATCGAGGAGGCCAGGGAGGTCCTGCTCAGGCACCGGAAACCGGATACCCCAGTGGGGGTGGTCACCGGCGCCGGGCGCAGCGGCCAGCAGGTCGTCCTCTCGGACCTGGAGCGGTTCCTGGAAGCGGAGATCGATATGCAATCGGTGGTCCTGGTGGGGAACAGCCAGAGCTACATCAGGGACGGCTTCATGGTAACCCCCCGGGGCTACCGGATTGAGGGGTGAGAGGCAAGAGGTCGGAGGTCGGCTTCTTTGTCGGGTGAGCGAAGCGAACATAAGTGGCGCCGGGTGCCCTCTGGGCGTGGCGAAAAAGATTTAAAAGCAGCATAGAAGCATGCAAGCTTTGAATCCGACTTCCGATTTCCAAAATGGTTGGGAGTGATCAACGATGATCCTGGTTCTGGCGGGGACCCGGGACGGCAGGGACCTGGCGGCGGCCTTGGCGGCAGCCAGCTGGGAGGTGCTGGCCAGTGCCGCCACGCCTTACGGCGCCGGATTACTGCGTAGTGCAGCCCCGGGCCTGGCGGTCCGGGAGGGCCGGCTGGACCGGGTGGCCATGGAAAGGTTGCTGCGATCCGGGCCGGTACAAGGCATTCTGGACGCCACCCATCCCTTCGCAGTGGAGGTGTCCCGCCTGGCCCGGGAGGCGGCCCTGAACTGCAGTGTTCCCTACCTGCGCTGGGAGCGGCCGTCCACGGCCCTGCCTGACAGCCCGCTGGTGCGCGTGGTATCCGGCTGGCCGGAGGCGGCGGAACAACTGGCGGGCCTGGGTGCCAGGCAGGTCTTTCTGGCGGTGGGAGTGAAGCCGCTGAACGCGATCATCAATCACCCCGCACTGGCCGGTTGCCGGTTCACGGTGCGGGTGCTGCCCGTATCCGAATCTCTGGAGGCCTGTCGCCGTCTCGGCCTGAGTCCGGGGCAGATCGTTGCCTGCCAGGGGCCGGGTACGGTAAAGCTTAACGAGGCCCTGCTGGAGGCCTGCGGCGCTGAAGCCTTCGTGGTCAAGGAGAGCGGCCGCGAGGGGGGCACGGCGGATAAGGTACAGGCCGCCCTGAACCTGAACATACCAGTGGTGGTGGTGGGGCGCCCGCGCCCAGAGGGCGCCCGGGACGGCGAGGAGCGGGAGCGGCTCTCTGAGGGGGCGCCGGTTATGACAGCCCGGTGCCGGGAGGATGTCCTGAGCTGGGCGGCCGGTCTGCCTGATACGCAGAAGTTGGATGAAAAAAGGTAAGGGGGACTCCGGTCATGAAGATAGGAATTCTGCTGCTGGGTCACGGGAGCAGGCGCAGCACGGCCAACTTCGGGCTGGTGGCGCTGGCCGAACTGGTTCAAGCCGGCCTGGGGATGCGGGTAGTGCCGGCATACTTCCAGTTCGAGCGGCCAAACCTGGCGGATATGGTGGAGCAACTGGTCAATGAAGGAGTGACGGAGATTGTCGTCGTTCCGGCCCTGCTCTTTCCAGGTGTCCATTTGAAGGAGGATATCCCCGCCGCCCTGGGGGAACTCGAGGCCCGGTACGGTGAGCGGGTGCGCCTGATCCTGACTGAGGGCTTCGGCCCTGACCCCCGCCTGGCGGAGATCGTCATTGAGCGGGTTCACGCCGCGGTTGCCGGAATGACGGCAGACGGGGTCCTGCCCCCGGCGCCGGTGGAGCAGGACGGGCTCACAGACCCGGAGCAGATCACCAGCCGCAGCCGGAGCCTGATCGAGTCGTCCCTGGGCCTGCGCTACCTGGAGCAGTTCCCGCCCCGGGAGGGGGAGATCGTGCGGCGGGTGGTGCACGCCATGGGCAACCCGGATGCCGCCCACCTGCTGCGCTTTCATCCCGCGGCCGTGGAGGCCGGGCTGGCTGCGATCAGGGCGGGAGCGACGCTGTTTACCGACGTACGGATGGTGAAGATGGGGATCAACAGGGCCGTCCTACGAGGATTGGGCGGCCACGTGGTCTGTATGACCCATCACCCGCGCACCACCGCCCTCGCCAGGGAGCAGGGCCTGACCCGGTCGATGATGGGGGTGCGGGCGTTTCGCCAGCTTTTAACCGGCAATGTGGCGGTGATCGGCAATGCCCCCACCGCTCTGGCCGAGGTACTCCGGCAGAGCGAGGCCGGTTTCCGGCCGGCCATGATCGTCGGGACACCGGTGGGTTTTGTGGGCGCTGCCGAAGTCAAGGCCCGGCTGGCCGGCCAGGAGGTGCCCTACATCACCATGATCGGACACCAGGGGGGCAGCACCGTGGCGGTCTCTGTCGTCAATGCCCTGCTGGCCCTGGCCGAAGGCCGCCCCGGACTGTAACAGAATTCGGAGGCTGGAGGGCATCCTGCCTCCGACCTCAGAGAGGTGAATGGTCATGGCTAGAGCGATCATGGTACAGGGGACCGGCTCCAACGTGGGCAAGAGCATCATCGTCACCGCCCTCTGCCGGATCTTCCGGCAGGACGGCTACCGGGTGGTGCCCTTCAAGTCCCAGAACATGGCCCTCAACTCCTTCGTCACCGCCGGCGGCGGGGAGATGGGACGCGCCCAGGTGCTCCAGGCCCAGGCCTGCGGCCTGGCGCCACAGGTGGAGATGAACCCGGTGCTGTTGAAGCCGACCGGGAATGCCGCCTCCCAGGTGATCGTGCTGGGCAAGCCGGTGGGGAACATGTCTGCCCGGGACTACCACCTGGGTAAAAATATGGAGTTGCTGCGGGTCATCGAGGAGACCCTGGCGAAACTGCACCGGGAATACGAGATCATCGTCATCGAGGGGGCCGGCAGCCCCGCCGAGGTCAACTTGAAGGACCGGGATATCGCCAACATGCGCATCGCCCGGATGGCCGAGGCGCCGGTGCTGCTGGCGGCGGACATCGACCGGGGCGGCGCCCTGGCCTCGGTGGTGGGCACCCTGGCCCTGCTGGAGCCGGATGAGGAGCAACTCGTCCGGGGGATTGTCATCAACAAGTTCCGGGGGGATATCTCACTGCTGGAGCCGGCTCTGAGCTTTCTGGAACAGAGGACCGGGAAGCCGGTGCTGGGGGTGCTGCCCTACCTGAGCCTCAAACTCCCGGCGGAGGACTCGGTCTGCCTGGAGGATACTGCCCGGACGGGGCCGGCGGAGATCGAGATCGCTGTCATCTACCTGCCCCGCATCTCCAATTTTACCGACTTCGACCCCCTGGCCCTGGAGCCTGGCGTCCGCGTCCGCTACGTCAAGGAAGGGGACCGGTTGGGGGAACCGGACCTGATCATCATCCCCGGTACGAAAAACACCACCGAAGACCTGCTCTACCTCTACGAGACCGGCCATGCCGCCGCCATCAGGCAGGCGGCTGCCCGGGGGGTGCCGGTCTGCGGGCTGTGCGGCGGCTACCAGATGCTTGGCCGGGAGTTGCACGACCCGGAGCATACCGAGTCGATCCGGGACGAATTGCCCGGGTTGGGGCTGCTGGACGTGGTGACCACCTTCTCTGCCGATAAGGTGCTCGCCCAGGCGGAGGGCCGGGTCTGCGCCCGGGGGCCGCTGCTCGGGCAGTCTGCGGGGCAGGAGGTCACCGGGTACGAGATCCATATGGGGCGCACCGTGCTCGGCCCGGAGGCCGAACCCTTCCTGGCGGTGACCCGCCGGGGCGGCCAGCCGGTCTCCGGTGACGACGGGGCGGTGGCGTCCACGGGACTGGTCTGGGGTACCTACTTCCACGGCATCTTCGACAATGACCGCTTCCGGGCCGGGCTGCTGGGCTGGCTGCGTCAGCGGCGGGGGTTGGATGAACTGTCCGGTCAGGGTCTGTCCAGCCAGGCGCTGCTGGACCAGGAGCTGGACCGGCTGGCGGCGGAGAGCCGCGCCCGCCTGGACATGAAGGCGATCTACGACCTGCTGGGGCTGCCCGGCCGGCGGGAGGTTCAGGGATGAGCAGTGATGTTGAAAAAAGCATTAGGATGACTCGGGTGCCGAGGATAATGATCGCCGCAGTCCGGAGCAGTTCCGGAAAGACCAGCATCGCCACCGGCTTGATGGGGGCGCTTGCCGGCCGGGGTTGCCGGGTGCAGGGCTTCAAGGTGGGGCCGGACTTCATCGATCCCAGTTTTCACACCGCGGTCACCGGGCGCTGGTCGCGCAACCTGGATACCTGGATGCTCTCCTGCGGCCAGGTGCGGTCATATTTTCACAGGGCCGCGGCTGATGCCGATATTGCGGTGATCGAGGGCGTGATGGGTCTGTTCGACGGCCTGAGCGGCCAGGGAGAGCAGGCGAGCAGCGCTCAGGTGGCCAAGCTCCTGGGCTGTCCGGTGGTGCTGGTGCTGGATGTGCGCAGCCAGGCCCGCAGCGCCGTGGTGGAGTTTTTGGGCTGCCGCAGCTTTGACCCGGACCTGCGCTTGGCTGGCGTGATCCTCAACCGCTACACCGGAGAGCGGCATTTGGAGATGCTGCAGGCGGGTTTCCGTGAGGCGGGGATACCGGTGCTGGGAGCAGTCCGGGACGAGAGCCTGCCCCGCCTGACGGAGAGACACCTGGGGTTGGTGCCGGTGCCGGAGCAGCGGGAGCCGGACCCGCTGCTGGAGAGGCTGGCGCAGGAGGTCGCCCGGCAGGTGGACCTGGAGGCGATCCTGGCGGTGGCCGAGGCGGCGCCAGCGGTCTCCCGGGTCTACCGCGGGCGCCAGCGCCTGCTGTCCATAAAAAAGGTCGCCAGACCTGCCGCCCGCGCCTCTGGAGCGTTGGCGCCGGCAGACGCGGGGAGCGAGCATCCGGTGAAGGTGGCCCTGGCCTGGGATGCCGCCTTCAACTTCTATTACCGTGACGGACTGGATCTGTTGTCTGGCCACGGCATCGAACTGGTGCCCTTCAGCCCGCTGCGGGACCGATCGCTTCCCGCCGGCATCACCGGAGTCCTGCTTCCCGGCGGGTTTCCGGAGCTGTTCGCCCAGGAGCTGGCCGGGAACGAGAGCATGAAAGACAGCCTGCGCCGGTCACACACTGCCGGGCTGCCGATCTACGCCGAGTGCGGGGGCTTCATGTACCTCTGCGAATCTCTCGCCGACCTGGAAGGCAATGATCACCCGATGGTTGGCCTGGTGCCGGGCCGCTGCCGCATGGCCGGGCGCCTGGTGGGCATGGGCTACGTCACCGCCGAGGCCCGGAGCCGGAGTATCCTCTGCCAGGCTGGAGAGACGCTGCGCGGCCACGAGTTCCACTACTCCTCTTTCGTCCCCTCCATAGATCCCTTCCCCTGGGCGTTCACCTTCCGCAAGGGGGATGGCCGCACCGGCAGCGACGGCTACGCCGACGGCAGCCTGCTGGCATCCTACTTCCACTTCCACTTCGCCGCCAACCCCCGGGCTGCCGCCCGTTTTGCCGCAGCCTGCCGGAATTGGATTTCCGGAAGCAAGACTGTTATGCCTTAAAAAGACTGGTAACTGTTCAGGTACCACTATAAAGCTTTTGTCGGCGCCATTAGGAGATGAAACTCTATCGTAGTTGGCTAGCTGATTCCACCGGATGCCTGGCAAGGCTTGGGTAAAGTTAGCCCAGGAGTTCATAGATGCCCAACAGGATCAAGATAATGCCGGCAGCGAGATCACCTTTGTCTCCGAGCCACGGCGCTATAAAAAGAAGGCCAACCTTAATGCCGGTATAAAAGAAGAGGAGACTGACAATGAAGGACGTTCCAACCATGAGGAAGATGTTCAAACCCATCAGGCCCGCTGCGAAACCACAGGAGAGATTGTTGAGCGTCAAGGCCAAGGCCAGCACCATTGCTTCCTTGAGTTCGATGCTTCCCGAATAATCATAATCGGCCTTGAAGGGGTCATCGAGAATCGTGCCCAGGTCTTTCATGCTGGAGAACAGGGATGGCGCCCCGGGGGTGTTCCCGGTCCGGGACGGCGCCTCGGAAGCGATCTGATTTGCCGGACGCTGCCTGCGAAAATACTGAATGATCAATACAACGCCAGCAGCCATTATTATCCCGGCCCCCAGGATATTGGCGAACGGTACCGGGATGATATGCCTGACGGCTTCCCCCAGGGTCATCATGAGATAGGTGCCGATACAGGGAATCAGAGCGCAGATAAGGTTGGACAAGAAAGGTAAGCGGTATTTTCTGCTTCCGTAAGCCATACCCACACCCAGAGTGTCCAGGTTCGAAGATATACCCAGAAGAAGGATGGTGATCAGATGCATTTATTGCTTCTCCCCTCGTGTGCAGGCGTGCTTTCATTCTGAAGATTCGCTTCAGGGCACGTCTTTTCCACAGTTAAATAAAACTGTCAGCGAGATAGGATATGAAAAGGGCAGAAACGGGGTGAAAGGGAATTGTTGCCTCAGCGGGCGCGGGGTGCTTGATGCGAGGGGTTCAGGATACCGTAGTTCACCGGCTCGGAGCAGGCAGGCATGGTCTTGTCGAAGAGCTAAGGCAGGGGGTTGATCTCCACAAATGTAATAATGTGAGAATATAGAATTTATCAGGAAATCTTGCAGGAGTTTTTCCTGTTTTGGCGAAATAGTCTAATAGGTAATCACCATAAATGGTAAAGATTAATTATTTCCGGGAGGGGGTCGAGGAATGGCGATTAATTCCGGACAGATGGCCACCGGGCTGTACGTGGTGGCTGAGCGGGTCCCGGATATCATGCCCGGGCAGGTGCATGAAGGAACCGGTTTCGGCAGTGAGTGCTCCCCCAGGCAGTTGAGGGAGCAACTGCGGGAACTGACAACTGTCAATCAGGCAATGGAAAAGGAGCTTCTGGAACACCGGAAACGGGAGGCCGGCCTCAGGAAAGACTTACTCGAGTACAGGCTGCTGGCGGAAGTGTCGCCAGTTTTTCTTTTTGTTATCCAGGGAGGCCGATTGCGCCTGGTCAACCCGTGCTCCTGCTCCTTTGCCGGGTATACGGCGAATGAGCTCAAAAAGGTAAATTTATGGAGGCTCTTACACCCGGATTTTCGGAAGATCGTCAAAGAGCGATATGAAGCGCACCGTCGTGGAGAGGTGTCGGCATCGACCTTTTCCGTCAAGATCGTTTCCAAGACCGGACAGATGCAGTGGGCGGAGATCGAAACCAGGACCGTCGTCTGCCAGGGGGAGTTGGCAGTGCTGGTGGCGCCCCGCGACATCCCCGAACGCGAGCTGAAGGAGGAGATGATTGTCCCGCCCGGGCGGGGAGAAGACGAACTCCAGGCTCAGGCCGGGCGGTTCCAGGTCGATAAGATAGATGCGGTGGGCCGGCTGGCGGGAGGCATGGCCCACGAACTGAACAACCAGTTGACGGTGATCTACGCCTGCGTCGATCTCTTCCTGCCCGGACTCTCCAGGGATAATCCCCTGCACCGGGCATTGTCAAGGATCCGGAACAGCGCCCTGATCTGTGCCAATCTTACCAGGCAGTTGCTGTTGTTCAGTTGCCGGTTCCCCCTCTTCAAAGTTCCCATAGACCTGAACCAGAGAGTGGAGGAACTCGGGAAGATGCTGCCGCGGCTGCTGGGCGGGAGCATTGACATCAGGCTGGAGACGAGCCCACATCTATGGATGGTGAACGCCGATATTGTCGCCCTCGACCAGGCGATTGCCAACCTGGTGTTGAATGCCCGGGATGCCATGCCGGATGGGGGCATTCTTACCATCAGGACCGAAAACTTATCCGCAGTTCGTCCCGGACAGGAGGGCGTTGTTCCCGGCAGGTTCGCCTGTCTCTCGGTGTCCGACACCGGGGCCGGCATCGAGGAAAGCGACCAGTCCCGCATCTTCGAGCCCTTCTATACCACCAAGCGGCCAGGCAAGGGCATCGGGCTGGGCTTACCGGTGGCCTACGGCATTGTCCGGGCTCATGACGGCTGGATAGAGGTCGACAGCGCTCCCGGCCGGGGGAGCACGTTCAGGATCAACCTTCCGGCTTTGTAGGCGGCTAGTTCGTGCTTGCGGCGCATAGCCAAAAGGGCCTATTTATGATCGGTGCGCCGTA
>PKYJ01000149.1:0-13163 GCA_003132605.1 Peptococcaceae bacterium
GTGATAGGTCTGGTCGTAGATCTTGACAGTGACGTAGCCTGCCGCGCTTCCGGATTGAGTTGTCGCTTCAGCCAAGCTTTACCTCACAGTTCCAGCGCATCCAAATGCGCCAGTAGCTTCTCGACGCGCTGATGCACCTGGTTGCGCTCGGTGCGCAGCAGGTTGACTTCCTCTTGCAGACGTTCGGCCAGCGGCGCCTGCAGGTGGAGTTGCTCTTCCGCCTGGTTGGCACGCTCCTCGGCGGCGGCGCGGGCCAGCCGCTCGCGCTTGACCAGGTTCACGGCGCGCAGAATCCGCTCCTCCAGGGCCGAGAACTCGTCCACGCTCAGGGCCAGGGCACCGGACTCGTCCACCGGCTCCGCAACCGGCTCATCAACCGGCTGCTCAACCGACTCCGCTACCGGCTCCTGCATCTCCAGTTCCGGCTGCGCTTCTTCGACGGCTTCCGGCTCCCAGGTAAACTGCGACATCGCTAAAACCTCCACGTAAACCTACCTTATCCGTGCAAGTATAGCGCCAGTCGAGCCGGTTTCCAGCCTAACTACGCAGACGCGCGCCTACCTTGCCAACAGCCTCCACCACCTGCGCCTGGAAGAGGGTCAGCTCCTCTTCGCGCAGGGTGCGGTCGGGAGCCTGGAAGGTCGCGCCCAGCAGCAGCGCATACTCGCCCTTGCCCAGCTTGGCGTCGTGAAAGACTTCGCGCGCACGCCACTCCACCATCTCGGGAATCTGCAGGCCGGCGAGCGCCTGGTCGATCTTTTCCCACCCGATGGTTTCATCCAAAATTAAAGAGAAATCGCGGCGCACAGGCTGGAAGCGCGAGATGTCGCGGGCCGCCGGCTTGCGCAGCGCCAACTTGTAGAGCCGGTCGAGATAAAGTTCGCCCACAAGCACCGTCTCCTTGAGTTTGCGGGCTGTGGCCTCGCGTGGATGCAGTTGACCGAACCAGCCCACAGTAGCGCCCTCAACTGCCACGCGCGCGGAGCGGTAGGGATGGAGCCACGCTGGCGTGAGCCCGTCCTCCGCCGGAAAGCGATCAAAGTAAACGGCGTCCGCGTGGAAGCGCGACAGCACCTGCTCCACGACGCCTTTCAGGTCGTGAAACTCGATGGGCCGCGCGGGATGGAGGGCGCTTTGCTGGGGCACTGCGCCGGCGGCTCCGAATGCCAGCGCGGAGCGCTCTTCCACTTTCTCCGTAGTGCCGCTGAAGACGGTGCCCAGCTCAAAGAGGCGTACGTCGCTGACATCGCGATGCAGGTTGCCGGCGACCATGGTCAAGATGCCGGGAACGAGCGAGGGACGCACCACGCCGGCCTCTTCGCTCAGCGGGTTTCCGAGCGGCACGGCAAGGCCCGGCTGGGGCGCGGTGAGTGCAGCGTCGGCGGCGGAGCAGAAGGTGCTGGCGATGCCCTCGTGGAAGCCGGCGGCCAGGATCGTGCGGCGCACCGCGGACTCGTGCTCAGCCCACGGAAGCGCGCGGACGCCTTCGCCAAAGGCCGGCAGCGTGTTGGCGAAACCGTTGTAGCCGTAGACGCGGGCGACCTCTTCAGTGAGATCGATTTCTCGCTCGAGATCGAGGCGCCAACTGGGCAGCGTAACCTGCCACCTGGCATTCTTTCCTCCCTGACTCGCTAACTCGCGAACTTGCTGACTCGCCGACTCGCTGACTTGCCGACTCGCTAACTTGCTGACTTGCTAACTCGCTGACTCGCTATGCCGTCTGCTGCGCCGCGTACACCTTGGCCACGCCCACGGACAGGTTGCGAATGCGTCCGATCATGCCCACGCGCTCGGTCACGCTGATCGCCCCGCGCGCATCCAGCAGGTTGAACAGGTGCGAACACTTGAGAGCCAACTCGTATGTGGCCAGCAGCGGGAAGCGACGTTTCTGCGCGGCATCGGCGTCTTCGTTCGCCATGAGCGCCCCGGCTTGATCCAGAAGTGATTTGGCTTCCGACTCGTAGAGATTGAAGTGCTCCCAAAGCTTCGCCACGTCGGCGAACTCGAAGTTGTAGACAGAAAACTGGAGCTCCTCGGCAAGTCGCACATCGCCATAGGTGACGGGCGCGCCGGTTTCCGGGTCGCGGGCCCAGACGACGTCGTAGAGGGAGTCGACATCCTGGATGAAGGCGGCGATGCGTTCGAGACCGTAGGTCAGCTCGGCGCAGATAGGGTCGAGGTCGAGGCCCCCGCACTGCTGGAAGTAGGTGAACTGGGTGATCTCCATCCCGTCCAGCCAGACCTCCCAACCCAGGCCCCAGGCTCCCAGAGTCGGCGATTCCCAGTTGTCCTCCACGAAGCGAACGTCGTGGGAGCGCAGGTCGATGCCCAGGTAGGCCAGGCTGTTCAGGTAGCGGTCGATCACGTCATCCGGCGACGGCTTCAGGATCACCTGATACTGGTAGTAGTGCTGCAGCCGGTTGGGGTTATCCCCGTACCGGCCGTCGGTGGGCCGGCGCGACGGCTCCACGTAGGCGACGTTCCAGGGCTCTGGTCCCAGTGCCCGCAGGAATGTAGCCGGGTTCATAGTGCCCGCCCCCTTCTCCACGTCATACGGCTGTTGCAAGATGCAATGCTTTCCCCAGTACTCGTTCAGGCCGTGGATGATCTCTTGAAAAGTCCAGTAAGCCATCTCTTCAAACCTCCTTAAATAAAACCGTCCCTGCAGCTATTACAGCCACAGGGACGGGGTTTCCGCGGTTCCACCCTGTTTGGCGCCTGCTCGGCAAGCGCCCTCTCTTTTACAGTGCAACCATGCTCCGAAGCGCCATTCACCGCCTGAGTCAGCCGGTTTCCACCCTTCCCGGCTCGCTGATTCAACTCCCAGCGGCTACTCCTCTCCGTCATTGCATCTAAATCGCGCCACACCCACTTCGCTGGGCACCCGGTAGCGGACACCGCCTGCATGGGGGACGACTTTATAAAAGTAAATGCTGTTCCATTCAATGTACCAACTTGCCCGCCCTTTGTCAAGACTCCGCGATCACTCACCTAAAATCTAACCCAAGGGGATCCGGATCACTCACATCGAAATCTTACCGAGGGGATGTGTTTTGGGTATGTCGATGTCGAGTCGCCGGGAATACTTGGGAACTATGTGCAAGCGCTTCAAAGAAGCTTCTTCCAGAGCAAGCAAATCACTGATTATCAATGAATTGGTGAGCAATTTGGGCTACAACCGGAAGTATACCGTCCATGTCTTGAACAATCCGGTAGCAACCCTGAGAGAACCTGTAAAGAGAAAACGCCCAATTGAATACATCGAAGCGCTGCCGGCAATCCAGTTGGTCTGGGAAGCGCTGGACTACCCTTGTGCAGAACGCCTCCATCCGGTGCTGCCATCTACTGCTGAGATACTATCCAACCACGGGGAACTCAGCCTGACACCGGAAATACGCCTGCAACTGTCCATGATCAGCCGGGCGACGTTAGCCCGCCGGTTGAAACGCTTGCGCTCACCGAAATGCCGCTCTCTGCCGGGACGAAGGCCAAATACCGGCCTACGGGCAGAGATCCCTGTCGAGCGCTACGACTGGGAGGAAACCAGGCCAGGCGCCCTGGAGATTGACCTGGTCGAGCACAACGGCGGATCCTCCCTCGGCCACTTCGCTTACACCCTCAGCGTGGTGGATGTGGTCAGCGGCTACAGCCGCCGCCGGGCGGTCCTCGGCCGCGGTCAGGCCGGTGTGCACCGGGAACTGACGGCCATTATCAATGATTGGCCGACAAAAGTCTGGGGCCTGCACTGCGACAACGGCAGCGAGTTTATCAGCGTCAACCTGATGAGCTTTTGTCAGAAGAAAAACCTTGCCTTCACCAGATCCCGCCCCTATAAGAAGAACGACAACGCCCATGTGGAACAGAAAAACCTGCAGTACGTGCGGGAGATCGTCGGCTATGAACGGTACGATACCCCGGAAGTCGTGGAATGGCTCAACCAAGTCTATGGCATCCTCGACCCTTATGCCAACTTGTTCCTACCAATGCGCAAGGTGATCTCCAAAGAGCGCCGCGGCAGTCATGTTTGCAAGAAGTTTGACACGGCACGAACACCTTTTCAACGCTTGAGTGAAACCGGCGCCCTGACTCTGAAGGCCCGACTGATTCATCAGCACCAGATGAAGGCGTTTAATCCACTTGAGATCCATCACCAGATTGAAGATCTATTGGGTAAGGGACCTTTACCGGTACAGCTAGAACCACAATCCACCATTACCCGGGAGGTGGTCCAGGGTTAGCTTTTTATATGAGTGATCCACCTTGCTTGGGTTAGATTTTTAAATGAGTTGACACGCTCCGCCTCTTCGAAGTTCGAGGTTGGAAGTTCGTTCTTCGAGGTTAAAGATCAAACATCGAATGTCGAACATCGAACTTCGAGCAGACCTACGCTCCGCTGGCAGGGCCCACCTTGATGGTGATGCCCGGTGCCGAGCCCGACTTGACAGACGGCTGACTCTTGGTCGTCGCTTTTCCGCTGGTGTAAGCAGGCTGGTCTCCAGAGTAATCGGGCACATTGATCACCGGGACAACCGAGGGCACCGGGCCCAACAATTGGGACAGGGTATCCAGCGAAGCCCTCAGCTTCCCCCACCCCGAGTCCCGCAGTTGCGCCCGGAGCGGCCAGCCCACCTTACGGATGCTGCTGCAGAAGCTGTCCAGGGATGACCGGTCTGCAGCAGATGCCTGCCCTGCGGCCAGGCTCTGTGCAGCCGGGAGATAGGTCGCATCCAGCCGCGCCTGCAATTCGCCCATCCTGGCGGCAACCGCTTCGGCATCCCCGCTGCTCAGTGGCGCCAGTTGGGCAGCGGCGGCGGATGCCTCCCTGGCCTGCAGCAGGCTTTTGTAAAACGCCAATCGGGAGTTCGTGTCATTCCAGTTGGTCTGGTTGGTGTCCCGGTACACCGCCGAGTCCAGGTCGGCCAAGGCGGAATCGACGTCTGTACTCAAGGCGTTCAGGACACCGCTGCCCAAGGACCGCTGGCGCAGGGCCTGACCTGCGTTGAAGACGAGAGAAACCGCCAGTATCAGGCACAGCCCCATGACCAGCCACCCTTTTTTCGTTATTCGCATCAATGCTCATCCCCATCGTCAAGCTCTAACATAAAAATACCCGGAATAACATTTAATTCACTGTCCAAGCGTTTAATCCTGCCGGCCCCCTGTATCGTTTCGACATGATCTGTGGTAAAAATGTGCTTGCCGGTCCTGGTAAATTACAATATACTTGTTCATAAGTTTGTAAAACTTAATAAACAGTAGGATGGGAGGATGGAGAATTGGTTTTAGCTGTTATTTTGACCCTGTTGCCTATTGTGGTCATTTTTTTATTTATGACCAAGTTGCGGGCACAGGATGTCGGGGACAGGCTCCTGGGAAACCATAATTACTTAAAGGAGGGGTTAAGATGACCCATCATGAGGAGTCCATACAAACGGACAGTTACCGCTGGATAATGCTGACCTTATTCGTGCTCATGTCTCTGTTTATCTGGTCCGCCTGGTTCGCCCAGGCTCCGCTCCTGGGAACCTATTGGGGCGCCAAGTTCCACATCGGGGCGGCTATGGGCAACCTACTGCTCTCGCTGCCCGGCCTGGTGGCCATCTTCCTGGGTGTTTCCACCGGCCGCTGGGCAGACACCTTCGGCACCAAGAAACTGCTCGGTATCGGCGCTATCTGTGCCCTGATCGGCTTCGGGCTGCGGCCGCTGTTCATGACCTCATTTGCAACCCAGGCTGTTTTGACCACCATCGCCGGCTACGGCATCTGCTGCCTGACGGCCTGTCTGGGCCCTCTGATGATCCAGTGGTTCGGCCACCAGAACGCCCACACCTTCATCGGCTTCGGGGCGAGCGCCTTCTTCATCGGCGGCGGCCTGGGCATCATCGTCACCAGTGCCCTGCTGGGCCCGTTGGGCATCACCGGCGCCTTCTGGCTTTACAGCATCCTGATCCTGATCATCACCGCCCTGTGGTGGGTCCTGGCCCGCCAAAAGGAGACCGGCCCGGTGGCGGCCAAGCCCTCGTTTGCCAGTGAATTCAAAACCGTCATGCAGGCGCCTTCGGCCTGGATCAACCTGGTTGCGGCCCTGTTCCTGGGGGGCGCCACTGTCTATGCCATGGGCTTTTTGCCTGGTCAGATGGTGGAAGCCGAAAAGCTGAGGCCGGCACTGGGCGGCACTATCGCCGGCCTGTTCCCGATCGCCATGGGCGTTGGCCTGATCTTGCTGTCCTCACTGGCCGGCCGCTGGGGCCGCAAGTTTACCGCCCTGATTTTCTTGGCCATCACCCTGATCGTCTGGCTGGTCTATTTGAGCAGGGCATCATGGGGTATCGGCGCCCTGATCCTGGTCGCCATTCTCTTCGGCCTCTTCTTCGAGGTTCCCTGGACCCTGGCCTTCTCCTTGCAGGAGAGCATGCCCGGCGTCACCCCGGTCAATATGGGCGTGGCAGCCGGCGCCTACACGGTTGGCACCAACCTGGGCGTGTTCGTTCTGCCCCTCATCATGGGGTCGTTTGTCGATCGCTTCGGACTTCCCGGTGGCAGTTGGTCACTTTTCGTTGCCTTGTTGATAGCCCTGATCGCCCTGCTGATGGTAAAGGAAAAGAGGGCCTAACAGACAGGGGAGCCACCCCTATGTCTCATGGCATCCTAAGACAAGAGGGATAGGTGCGATGGCACCTATCCCTCTGTTTCGCGTCTCCTCCGACAGTCAACGTCAGACACAGCCAACGTCGATTGTCTTTCCCTCATCCCTCCGCATCCGGGCTAACGCCCGGCCTGAAAGAATGCGGCGTACATGACTCCTGACTCCTGATCATCTCCAGCACCCGCTCCCGAGCCCGGGGCACCGCCGCCTCCACCTCCGGGGTCAGGCCGACGTGGAAGGGCTGCTCCGAGAGGATCTCCACCCCGATGACAGTCAGTTGGACAGGCAACCGCCCCAACAACCGCCCCAGTTCCACGGCGTCGATGATGTTCACCCCGTGGGAGGATACCGGCATCGCATCCCGGGGGGGCAGGAGGGAGGCGTCGAAGCTGTGAACCGTCCCCGGGGCGGCCCCACTCTTGATCGCATCGACTATGATCACCCGTTCTCCTCTGTCCCAGAGATCAAGCAAATTGAGGCCGGGGGTACCGGCCTCAATCAGTTCCACTCCGTCAGGGAGCTTATCTTTATCCAGGTCTTTCAAGCTCCGGATCACCTGCAGCCCCACGGCGTCGTCAGACGCCCACTCGTTGCCGCAGCCGATGACGAGCAGATCAGCCTTCATTCACTACTTCTCCCTGCGCAGGTTGACCTTGATAGAATGGGTAGCGCAGGACTGGCACGGGTCGTAGTTCCGGATCATCATCTCGCACTTGAGAGTCAGTTCCTCGTCCGGCAGGTTGAGCAACTGTGGCACGAAGGCCTTGAAGTCGGCCTCGAGGGAGGCGATGTTCCGGGCGGTCGGGGCGATCAGGTCGTACTTCTGGATGACACCGTACTTGTCGACCCGGCCGCCGTGCATGGCGCTACCGCGGGCCGCCTCGACCACGGCGTAGGACTCGCCGGCCTTGTACTCGTACTTGATCTCATCCAGCTTCGGCTCGCCTAGCACATCGATCAACTCGATGGAGGCGTCGATGGCGTGTACAATCTCCAGCGCCCGGGCGACGATGCTGAAGTACGGCAAGAAGCACGGCACCGAGAAGCCCACCTCTGCGGCGATCTTCTTGGTATCGGCGGACATGGTGCCGAAGTTGTTGTTGACCCGCATCAGCGGACCTACGGCAAAGATGCCCTTGCCCTTGATGGTGGCGTGCTTGCAGTTGCAGCTCGGCACGTGCTTCTCGAGGATCCAGATCGGGTATTCCTCATCCGGCACGTCGAGGCCGTCGTTGGAGTAGAGCCGGCCCTCGTTGATCGGGTAGCGCTTGGGATCGTACAGGGAGACATACTCCGCCTTGCGCTCCAGCTTATTGTAGGGCGCGACGTTGCCCAACGAAACGACCAGCTTCACGGTCTCGAAGGCGAACTCCTTGGCGGCCTTGAGGCGCTCCTTGAGGGCCTGCAGGGTAGCCTTGGACGGCACGGCGGTGAAGCCGCCGAGCACCGAGGTGCGGTTCTGGATCTCGTTGCCGCAGATGGCCACGATCATGTCGTTGCCCAGGCGCTTGAGGCCGAGGGCCTTGCCGACGATCGGCAGCAGGTCCGGGTTGCCGGCCATGGCGACCACGCTCTCGTAGCCCACGAAGTCGGGGGCGGCCAGGCAGTATATGTGCAGGGCATGGCTCATGATCCAGTCGCTGTAGTGCATCAGCTCGCGCAGCAGCCTGGTCTGCTCGCTGACCTTGATCCCCATCGCCCGCTCCATCGACCGCAGGGAGGCGATGTGATGGGCGTGCGGGCAGATGCCGCAGATGCGCTGGACAAGCTCCGGCGCCTCCTCGACCTTGCGTCCGATCAGGAAGGCCTCGAAGAACCTTGGCGGCTCCCAGACCTCCCAGGCCGCCTTCTTGATCTCGCCGTTCTCGCCGATGACGATATCCATCGCCCCGTCGCCTTCCATGCGGGCCAGGTAGTCTACATACAATCTCCGGTCGCTCATAGCGCAGCCTCAGCTCCTTTGCTAAACTCCGGCGTGTTCCCCGCATACTTGCGGAACTTGCGCACCACGTCGTCCTTGGACAGGCCGAGGTCTTCCATAAACGTCTTGGCCAGAGAGGCCGCGTTGCAGTCGTTGGCAGGTCCGCGGCAACCCTCGCACTGCCTGTTCAGGCTGGGGCAGAGAGCGCCGCAACCGGCAGCAGAGACGGAGCCCATGCAGGGCTGGCCCTTGCTGACCAGCAGGCAGACGTTCTCCTTCAGCTTGCATTCGTTGCAGACGCTGTGCGGGCGGAACAGCGGGTCCTCGCCCTTGAGCGCCCTCTTGATCAACTCGACAAACTCGCCCAAGTCATAGGAGCAGCCACGCAGGTAGGCATCCACCTTGACGTAGAAGTCGATCCCCTTGGCCGGGATCGAGGCCAGGAACGGATCGTAGATGTTTTCTGCGTAAACCGTCTTGGTCAACTGGTCCTGGTTCATGCCGGAGAAGTTCTTGATCGAGGGCACGCCGCCGGTGCAGGCGCAGGCGCCCATAGCCACCAGGATGGCGCACTCCTCGCGGATCTTCTTGAGCTCCAGCACTTCCTTCGGTGTGGTGACCGCACCCTCGACAAAGCCGATGGTGTACGGGCCGTGGTGGTTGTCCCGCTTGGCCATGACAAAGTACTCGATGTCGATGACGGAGAGGACAGTCAGCAGCACCGGCTCGATGTTGAGCACGTTCAGCAGGCAGCCCGCGCAGGAACTGAACTTGAAAAACGCGACTTTCGGGTTCGCCAATGATCACACCTCCTTATAAGGCCGCTTCGGGCAGGCCTTGGATGTCCGCTAACTTGAATACGGGGCCGTCCTGGCACACGAAAAGCGGGCCGATCTGGCAGTTGCCGCACTTCTTGATACCACAGCTCATGCGGCGCTCCAGCGACACGTAGATCTGTTCCGGGCTCCAGCCCCGCCCCAGCATGTCCTTCACCGCGAACCTCATCATGACGTCGGGACCGCAGGTGATCATGATCGTGTTGTCGGGTTTGGAGGACATCTTGTCGAACAACGTGGTGACGACACCGATGTTGTGTCCCCATTCCATTCCCATGCAGTTGTCGACGCACAGGAGCAGCCTGGTGTTAGGGATCTTGCGCAGGTCATCGAACTCGTCGGTGAAGAGCATGTCCTTGGGCGACCGGCCGCCATAGAGGATCTCCAGTGCGCCGAACTGGTCGCGATGGTTGGCGATGTACTTGATGGTGCCTAGCAGCGGCGCCAGGCCGACACCACCGACCACTACCAGCACGTTCTTGCCCTTCATCTTCTCTACCGGCCAGCCAACCCCGTACGGACCGCGGACGCCCACGATGTCGCCCACCTGGAGCTTGTCCATGGCATTGGTCACGTTGCCGACGGCACGGATGGTGTGGTCAAACGACCCCTTGACATCGGCGCAGGAACTGATGGAGATAGGCACCTCGCCGATGCCGAAGATGCTGATCTCGTTGAAGGCACCGCTGTCATAGGTATACTTCTCCTGCACGGCAGGATCCGCGAATGAGAAGGTGTAGGTCTTGTTATCATAGTTCTGCTGCTTGATCGCACTGATCTTGGCCAGCTGCGGCTCCCACGGGCTGGTCTCCGGGGTGACCTTCTTATCCGGCGGGGTGTAGAGCTTGACTGCCTTCTCCTCGCCCGGGTCATCACGCAGGTCTTCCATTACCTCGACCGGGTCGATGGCCGCGATACAGTAGGTGGCACAGCGGCCGCACCCCACGCATCCGGGGGACCCGTCAAACTGCTGGGCAAAGTAGGTCATCTTGTGATACAGGCGCTGCTTGATGCGCGCCGCCCGGTCAGGACGGAAGATGTGGTCCATGGCCACCCGGGAGAACTCCAGGTACTGGCAGGAATCCCAGTCCCTCGGGCGCTCGCCGGCAGCCAGGGTGAGATCGATCTGGTCCTTGACGGCAAAGCAGAAGCAGGTCGGGCAGACGTTGGTGCATGACCCGCAGGCCAGGCACCTCTCCTTGAGGTCTTCCCACACCGGGTTATCGACGTTCTGGTGCATGAACTCGCCGAGATTGTCGGTATCGATGTGCCGCTCGATCTTCTCCTGGGAAGCCCGCAGGGCCTTGCCCTTGGCGATCCGGTCGGCATCGGCCGCCGGAGCCAGTCCGGCCGCCAGGGCCTTGCCGGCCTCGCTGCCCACACAGACGACGTACTTGTCGCCGATATCGGTGAGGGACAGGTCAAATCCCGAATCCATGCCCGGCCCGGTGTTGAAGGAGGAGCAGAAACCGTCTGCACAGGGCTCGATACAGTTCAGTCCGACGATCACCGTGTTCTCGCGGCGGGCCTTGTAGTAAGGGTCGGGGTAGGTTCCCAGGAACACCTTGTCCAGGCTGAGCATGCCGTTGACGTCGCAGGCATGCACACCGAACAGGAGCTGCTTGCCAGGCGCGGCAGGCTCCCCGGTCTTGGTCGCCGGCCCGCTGAAGGTCATCAGGGTCTCCTTCGGCGGCACCAGGTATTTCTTATGCGGCGGCAGGATGGTGGTATCATAGTCAAGGCGTAAATCGGCGGCAGAATCGATTGGCGCAAAGACAAACTCCGGGTCCTTGGCAACAGGCCCGATCACTTCGTAGCCAGCCTTTAACTTCGCCACAAAACTGCCCAAATCTGCTTTCGGGAGAACAAAAGCTTCCACTAGCAAAATACACCTCCCACAAGAAATTCTTTTGATACTCAAAGGGCCTGAACTTACAGTATTTGTTTTACAAACCCCTCCCCTCGTTTCACCCGTCAGGGTTGGCAAGGTTCCCCCAGAACCGTAGCCGTTTGTTGCAACCCGCGCCCTCCTACGTTGGGCACCAGCCCGTCCGGGGGGAGCAACCGCATAAAAACCGCCAAAATGAAAAACTGGGGGGAGAGACAAAACTCCCAACAAGCATGTGAAAAGCATACTTCAATACCAGATCACTTCTACGCCCAAGGCAAAAATCCTCTTGACCCCTAAAAATAATTGAAGAGTCCGGGATTATCTTCTCGCTTTGACATATCCGGCCAGAATCCTTCAGTAATAATAAAAGGAAAACGCCATAAACCAGCGAAACATTTAGAAGCGGGCGCCACTTCCCGCTTCCGACTTCTCACTTCCCAAGGAGGCTTCCGGATGATCACCTGCATCGGCATAGCATGCAGCCCGCGGCGCCAGGGCAACACATCCCTGCTGCTGGAGCATGCCCTCGAGGGAGCGGCCCGGGGCGGCGCCCGGACGGAACTGATCGCCCTGTCCGACTATAGTTTCATGCCCTGTCAGGGGTGCAACGCCTGTAGCAGTGATGGGGAGTGCATCCTCAAGGATGATATGCAACAGATCTACCAGAAATTACTTGCTGCCGACCGGTTGATCCTGGCCGCCCCGATCTTCTCCATGAACCTGAACGCCCAGGCCAAGGCTCTGATTGACCGCAGCCAGCGCTTCTGGTCGACCAAGTTCATCCTCAAGCGGCCGGTCATCACTGATGCCACAGCCAGGCCAAAACGGGCCGGCATCTTCCTCTCGACCTGCGGCACCGCCTTTCCGGATATGTTCGACTGCGCCGCCAAAGTCGTCCGCTACTACTTCGACATGCTGGAGATAAAATATGAGGGTGGCCACTTCTACTGGCGAATCGATGCCAAGGGCGCCATCATCAACCATCCCACTGCTTTTCAGGAGGTCTTCGAGGCAGGACGGCGCCTGGTCTCCCAAGGCTAAAAAACAATTGTTTAAAGTGCGCCTGTATTGTTTGCTCCTAGCACTTATTTCTGGTAAAATAGGGTAAATGGCTAGAACAACAATTCAGGAGGTGGTCCATATTGAAAACCGTTGACAACCTGAAGGCTGCTTTTGCTGGTGAGAGCCAGGCCCGCAACCGGTATACCTTCTTTGCCTCAGCAGCCCGCAAGGAGGGCTGGCAGGAGATCGCCGAGTACTTCGAAGAGACTGCAGCCAATGAGATGGAGCATGCTTCGAAGATTATGAAACTGCTGGGAGAACTCGGGGACACCGGGCAAAACCTGCAGACCTGCATCGACGGTGAGAACTACGAATGGCAGGAGATGTACCCAGGGTTCGCCAAGGTGGCGGAGGCGGAGGGCCAGACAAAGGCGCTCGACTTCTTCAAAAGAGTGGCTACGGTCGAAAAGCGGCATGCCGCCCGCTTTCAGAAGCTCTTGGAAATGCTGCGGCAGGGTGAATTGCTGAAACGGCAACCGCCGATCAAGTGGCAGTGCCGGGAGTGCGGCTATATCCACGAGGGTGACAAGCCGCCGCAGATCTGCCCGCTCTGCGGCCACACCCACGAGTATTACAAGCCCTACTACGAGTGCTACTGATTTCAGAAGCCCCGCGCCAGCAAGCTGGCGCCCGGCAACGATGTTCGCTTTGCTCATCCAACAAAGAAGTCAGATACAAGAGGGGATGGTTAGAAGTGCAAAAATACGAGTGCTCTGTATGCGGATACGTCTATGACCCGGCCAAAGGAGACTCGGACGGCGGCATCGCCCCGGGCACATCATTCGAGAGCCTGCCCGACGATTGGGT
>PKYJ01000149.1:13212-21754 GCA_003132605.1 Peptococcaceae bacterium
TGCTTGAGGGTGCTTATTGTTTGGGCCGCTCAGGAGGCATACTGCCCACGGTATAATCAGGGCATGCCTGACATAATCATGAAGGAGGACATACCGCAACCTTTTAGCTTTAGGCAGGGGGGAGTCGAGATGCCAGAGACGCAACACGAGTTGACCCTGACTGGGCGTTCCCGGTTGTCGGCCACCGGGGTGCTCCAGGTAATCAGCTTCGATGATGGGGAGATTCTATTGGAGACTGAAATAGGTACCCTGGCGCTGCGCGGTGAAGAGATGAATATCACCCACCTTGATCTCACCGCCGGGGAAATCGCCGTCCAGGGCTCCATCGCCGCAATGGAGTACCGGGAACAGCGAGGCAAGAAAATAAAAGAGAAGGGGAAGAATATCCTGGAACGCCTGATCAAATGAACGCGACTGTATTGCAGGAATTTATGCTCCTCTTGATAGACCTCGCCATCGGCGTCGGGATCGGCCTCCTGTTCGACTGCTACCGTGTTCTCAGGCAACTCCTCAGGCCAGGCTGGCTGGTAACCCAGTTGGCTGATTTTTTCTTTTGGGTCTGCTGTGCCCTGCTCTCCTTCCGGGTCTTCTTTGTAGTGACCGGCGGCGCGGTGAACCTCTACAGCATCCTGATCATTCCGATCGGGACGGTTCTCTACCTGAAGTCGGTCAGCCGGTCAGTGCAGAGGCCGCTGACACTCATCTTCTACCAATTGGGCCGGCTCCTGGTCTTCCTCGTCCGGGCATTTTGCCACCTGATCCGGCTGCTCTGGCTGGTCATCACCCTCCCCTTCCGGGGGTTGTGGTGGCTGGCACGCACCTGCCTACGGGTGGTATACGTGCTGCTGTGCATCCTGTGGCTGCCCGAAAAGCTGCTGCTACAGTGGTTATGGCGGGAGCTCCGGGAGGGTTGGCGCAGTTTTGGCCGCTGGCTGCGCCGCATCCTGCATAGGAAGTAATTTTTTTGGGAGATAAAGAAGGATTTTCTAGCCAAACATAGAATGATATTGTACATAATTTATCCACAATATGTCCACAATTTGTGGACAATCAGGTGAAGTATAGATGCAACTGGAGATCCGCGGCGCTGAAAGGTTGAGTTTCAGGGAAAAACAGGCAGTTGTCCTCAAAGAGACCGGCCACAGCACCGAGGAGATCGCCAGGCAACTCGGTGTCAATACCGCCACGGTAGCCACGCTGCTGAGCCGGGCGCGGGCCAAGGGCTACCAGGCAGTGATCATCATCTCCACCAACCTCGGTCTGTTTGGCGGGGACACCGGCGAGGAGGCTTGAGTTAGCAATGCGACAGAGCACAGCATTACGGCAAAAAGCAACCAGAACAGCCGTGAAAACCCCACAGCGCCGTTCCAGGCGTGCCCGGCGGGGACCCGGCACTGCCGGTACCCATAATCTATGGAAGCGTCGGGCGTTTTTTCTGGGGCTGGCCGCAGTACTTCTCTGCGCATTTTTCCTGCCTCTGCAGATCAAGACCTGGATGCTGCAGTCGGAGCTTGGCCAGCTTCAGAACAAGAAGCAGGCGCTGCTTCTCCAGCAGCAGCAGATCCAACAGCAGATCGGGTATTATAGCAGTGATAACTACGTAGAGGAAGCGGCACGCCAGGACCTGGGCCTGGTGAAGCCCGGAGAGGACCTGGTGCTGCCGGCCGCTCCCGGAGCGACCAAGCCGATGCCGAAGAACAACCAAACCGGTATCGCCGGCCATTACGGCGATTAGGGGCAGGGGGCTGCATCAACATGAAGGATGCCAACAACCAGTTTGCAGCAATAGACATCGGGACGAACTCAGTGCGGTTGCTGATCGCCAGGTTGCATAACCGGAAGTTGAAGCCTGAACTCAGGACGCTGCGGATGTGCCGCTTGGGAGAGGGAATGACCAGGGGAGAGGGCTTGCGGCCACAGGCCGTTGTCCGTACTCTGCAATCGCTGCAAGAATTCAGCAGCCTGCTGCGCCTCCACGGGGTTCGCCAGGTCAGGGCGGTGGCCACCAGTGCCGTCAGGGAAGCGCCGAATGCGGCGTTCTTTGTTGAGCAGGTGAGGTCACAGACAGGGCTGACGGTTAACGTGATCAGCGGCGAGGAGGAGGCCTATCTGAGCTTTCTCGGAGCCTGTCAGTCCCTGCCCGGGGTGAAGCAGGGCACGGTGGTGGATATCGGTGGAGGCAGCACCGAGTTCACCTTTCCATCCGGATCCGGGCACCCCGGTGCCCTGACCAGCCGCAGCATCCCTCTGGGCGCTGTCCGCCTTACCGAGCGACCGCTACTGCTATCGGAGATCCTGGCCAAACTGAAGCTCGCCCTCGAGGATCTCCAAGCCATGGGACCGGTCACCCTGATCGGGGTTGGAGGCACCATCACTACCTTGGCAGCCGTGGATCAGGCGCTGCCTACCTATGACCCGGAGCGGGTGCACGGCTACCGGCTGCCCCGGGCTGCAGTTGAGAGAATATTGTTTTTCCTGGCGACAAAGACTAACCAGGAAAGGAAGCAGATTTCCGGCCTGCAGCCAGAACGATCGGATATCATCGTAGCCGGTACCACCATTCTCTGGGCGATCCTCGGCAGCCTGGATGCAGAACAGATAATCGTCAGTGAGGCCGATCTCCTGGACGGGATCATCCTCACCGGCTTACCGCGATGACGTAGCAGCAGTGATTCCAGTTCAATCGCAGAAGCCCGCGCCGCAAGCGGGCGCCCGGCACCCATGTTCGCTGCGCTCAATACTTAATGAAGGAGCCTGACACCCATGCCCCTAGCCCCGCTCTCCCTGCTCCTGGCCCTGTTGGCAGGAATCACCATGGCACTCCAGGGCTCGCTCAATGCCATCCTCGGTAAGGCAGTTGGCCTGCTGGAAGCCACCTTCGTAGTGCACCTGGTGGGCACGATCACCGTCGTGATGGCCATGTTGCTATTACGGTTGGGCAAGAACGGACTGAGCCAGATCGGACAGGCGCCCTGGTATGCAGTGCTGGGAGGGGTGCTGAGTGTACTGATCATCTACACAGTGGTCGCATCCATCTCCAAATTGGGTGTGGCCACTGCCACTACGGCGATCATCGTCGGGCAGGTCTCGACCGCGGTAATCATCGACCACTTCGGGATGTTCGGGCTGAAGGAGATCCCCTTCACCTGGTGGAAGCTTGCAGGTATAACACTGCTCGCCACCGGAGCAAAGCTGATGCTGAACACCAACCATTAATCTAAATGTTCCGGCGCAAAGCAATACTCTGGGCATTCTGCAGGATACCGAACATACCCAAAGCCTTGCCGGCGCCGAGGGCCACGCAGGAGATCGGGTCATCCGCGATATGCACCGGAAGACCGGTCCGTTCCGTCAGCAGCATGTCGAAGCCGTGCAACAGGACACCGCCACCCGTCAGCAGAATCCCCTTGTCAACAATGTCTGCCGACAGTTCGGGCGGTGTGCGCTCCAATACCTCTTTTACGGAGCTCATCACCTGTTCCAGCGGTTCCTGAAGCGCCTGCAACACGATCGCGGAGGTGACGGTAACGGTTTTCGGAAGTCCGGAGAGCAGGTCCCGGCCCCGCACGTCCAACTCCTCGTTGGGGCCACGCTTCCCTTTTATGTAGGCGGTCCCAATGCTGATCTTCAATTCCTCTGCGGTTCGCTCTCCGATCATCAGGTTATACTCCTTTCGGATATGCCTGATTATCGCCTCGTCAAACTTGTCTCCACCGATTCGCAGCGACTTGGAGCAGACAATGCCGCCCAAGCTGAGGATAGCGATGTCGGTAGTGCCACCGCCTACGTCGATGACCATGTTCCCGCTAGCCTCGGAGATATCGACCCCGGCGCCCAGGGCTGCCGCCAGCGGCTCCTCAATCAGGTATGCCTGGCGAGCGCCAGCCTGGATTGCAGCCTGGCGGGCCGCCCGCTCCTCGACGCTGGTAACACCCGAGGGAATGCAGACCATGACCCGGGGGCGGAAAAAGAAGTGGCGCCCCACGGCCTTCTCTATGAAGTAGCGCAGCATCTTTTCGGTGACGTCATAATCGGCGATGACCCCTTCCCGCATGGGGCGCATGGCAATGATCGTCCCCGGCGTCCTCCCGAGCATCTGCCGGGCTTCTTCGCCAACCGCGATGATGTTTCCTGAGTCCCTCTCAATAGCGATGACCGAGGGCTCCTTCAGGACGATGCCCTTGCCCTTGACGTAAACAAGCACACTTGCAGTACCAAGATCAACCCCGATATCTTCCGCCCAAAACATCTACTGTCGCCATTCCTTTCATTTTTACGTCTTGTCCCATCATAGGAGACATTCCTCTTCGAAGAACATCACCATTCCTTAAAAAGAAAAAGCTCGCGTTACTGGTTGAATTCGACATATTTTAACGTTATCCTGCATGTCTTTCTGCTATTTCCCTTGCCTGCAGTTAAAATCTTATCAAAATCTTATCAAAAAGAAGGGGCTCGCCTTTGCGAGCCTTTCATCCCCCACGATACTTCTTGCGCGTCGCCTCTCCCCCGCGAATGTGACGCTCGGCTTTGTTGAGTTCCAGGATACTGCGCACCTTTGAAGCCAATTTCCCGTCGACTCTTGGTAGCCTCTCCGTAACATCCTTGTGCACCGTGCTTTTACTGACGTCAAAAACTTGAGCGGCCTGTCGGACAGTGGCTGACGACTCCAGAATATAACTGCTTACCTCCATAACCCGGCGGCGGATGTATTCTTGCATCGCAATCCTCCCCTGGTCCAGGTTTCTCTTTCATTTATATGAGCGCCGCCAGGCCAAAAAGACTAGAGGACAGGCCATAGGGAGCCAAGGGATATTTTGTCTGAGGAAAGATCCTGCTGCGATACTACATTTGAAAAAAATGCCCCAAGAGGGCGCGCAATTTGCCATATCTTGCATCCTACTGTCCCGACGCTGCCGGCCAGCGTACCACCTGTACACCCCGGTAGTAGTAGGTGAGAATCTCCTTATAGTTCTTGCCCTGCAAGGCCATGCCCTGAGCCCCCCACTGGCACATGCCCACGGCGTGCCCGTAGCCCCGGGCCTCGAAGACAATCTTGCTGCCCACATCCTTGACTGTAAAATCTGTTGAACGGAGATTGAGGAGCTTCCTGATGTCCGTGGCCTTGAAGGTCTCGGCCGCCACCTTCAGGTCTTTGACCCGTCCCCGGGCGGTCCGGTCAANNTCGTCACAGGTGAAGGCCGCCGCCACCGGCTGCTGCTGCGACGGCGGATCCCAGTTGCAGGCCACCCCTTTCAGGTAGGGAACATCGTAGCCCCAGACGTCCGCGGCATCCTCGGTCCCCAGCCCGCCGCAACTGGCGTGGTAAACCGGATCGATCAACTGGCCCCGGTAGACCACCGCCTCACCGGCTGTATCCCGAACCGCCGCCGCAATCTTTCCGTAATAATAGCCGAAGGAGAGTGCTCCCCACCTCCGGCGCATCTCCGAGACCGGGATCCAGGCCTGGGAGTTTTCCGGATCGGTGCTGAGGTCGGCGTCAGGAAGCTTGTTGTTCCCATTTTTAGTGGATAACCGGAGCAAGGTATAGGTGCGGGCAGCCACCGCCTGGGCCTTGAGGGCTTCCGGGTGAAACTCGGCGGGCATCTCCGCGGCCACCGCTCCAACCAGGTATTCCTCCAGGGGCAGGGTCACAACCTGCCCTGGCTGCAACTGTAGGCGCACCACGGGGCCTTGTTGCCGTGCCTGAGAAGGGCCGCTCCAACTGCAGCCGCGCACCAGCAGGGCAGGCAGGCCGATCATGGCCAGACTGAACAGCAGTATGCACAACCCCACCAACTTGTAGCCCGGTATCCCCGTTTCACGCCACCCCACCCTGCCAAATAAAAAATACCCACCTCTTCCCTATTTATGACAAAAGAGGGGACATTAGACCATACCATCTCTATTCGGCTATAGTTACTCAGCCTGTCTTCTTTTTCCTGCCTCTGACTTCTGAGATCAGAGGTTCGCTGCCTGCAACGGCTCTCAAAGACCGTCTCGGTGATCCGGCTGGTTCCCCCGGCAGTAGCCAGGAGAGCGGCAAACTGGGGCTGCATGTCCGTAGGAAAACCCGGATGGGGAGCGGTTTCAATAGCCAGAGGGACAAATTCCCGAGGCGCCCGAATATTTGTCTCAACCGGTACGCCGTCGCTGACGGGCGGGCAGGATATTCATGTCCTGCCGGTACTTGGCCACGGTACGCCGGGCGATGTGAAGGCCCCGGGCCTCGATCAGGCCGCAGAGGTCCTGGTCGCTGTAGGGATGACCTGGTTCTTCGACCGCCACCAGCTCCTTCAGGATACGCTTGACCACCTCGGAGGCGACGATCTCGCCGGTGAATTCGTTCTCCACGCCCCGGCGGAAGAAAAACTTCATGTCGAACAGGCCGCGGGGCGTCTGGACGTACTTGTTGGTGGTGGCCCGGCTGACCGTGGACTCGTGGATGCCGGCCGCCTCCGCCACCTGCCTGAGGGTCAGGCCTTTCAGGCAGGCGGCCCCCTTTTCAAAAAAGTCCTGCTGGAACTGGAGGATCAGCATCATCACCCGTTGTAGGGTGGCCCGTCGCTGTTCAATACCCCGGATCAGCCACAGGGCAGCCTTCAGCTTGGTCTTGATGAACTGGATGGTATCCCGGTCGCAGGTGTCGCGCCGCTTGATCAGATCACGGTAGGTATTGTTGATCATCAGCCGGGGTACCATAGTATCGTTGACCATGACGACATACTCGTCGCCCACCAGCTCCACCACCACATCCGGTACGATGTACCTGGTCTCGCCAGGACGGGAGAAGTTGCATCCCGGCTTGGGGTCCAGGCTCCTGATCACCTCAACCCTGGACTGGGCCTCCTGGTCAGTGATGCCCAGGTCCTTGGCGATTCGGGAGACTTTGCCGGCAGCCAGGCCATCCAGGTGCCGGTTTACCAATTGCTCCATCACCGCGTCCCGAAGACCCCGCTGCTCCAGTTGGATCAGCAAACATTCGGAGAGGCTGCGCCCGCCCACCCCGGGCGGGTCAAAAGACTGGACCACCCGGAGTACTGCCCCGGCATCCTCCAGGGAACATGTACAGGCCTGGCAGGTCTCCTCCAGGTCGACCTGGAGGTAACCGTGCTCATCGATATTGCCGATCAGAAACTCCCCGATCATGATCTGGCCAGGGTCGGACAGGGTGAGGTGCAGCTGCAGGGTCAGGTGCTCGCCGAGACCGGGAACCTGGGCCATATAACTATCCCAATTGGTGCGTTCCGACTCCCCCTGATCGGCCGGCGCCTGCTCCGTATAGCGGTAGTCAAGCTGCTCGCTCTCAGACAGGTAGGTGATCCAGTCGATCCGGGAGTCGTTCTCCTCGGGTCTGGCATCACCGGGCTCCTCGTCATTCTGCTCCAAGAGCGGATTTTCCAGCATCTCGTTCTCCACGTACTGGGCAAGGTCCACCGTTCCCAGTTGCAGGATGGCGATCGCCTGGCGCAGTTCCGGTGTCAACACCAGGCGCTGTGTTTGCTCCAAGCTGATCCCATACTCCAGTAGCATTCACCACACCCCGCTTCCTCGCTTTATACTTGTTTTGAATAAAAAGTAAAGGACATACGCATAAGTGTGACCAGCGCTTTCGCCTTCCCTCACGTTCGGCGCAAGCTAAGTTTTCTATAAAAGTTCGCAACGATCGGCGGCGATTCCTGCTGCTCCATGCTGGTAATAAGTCGTATTCCATGCTACGATCTGGCTCGTCATTTTATGTCCGCCCCGCTGTTTGCCAGATGACCTAAACCTGGCGCCCCCCGTACATCCCGAACTTGCCATACGCAACCCAAAAAGCCCTTCTTCTGTCGTAAGAAGAAGGGCTCGACTTAGAATCAACCAGCCGGTGCTCCCCGCTCAATCCTTCAAAATCGAAAAGGCTTTATCCACAGATGACTACCCGNNGCTCTAATGCCCCCGCTTCTCCTGAAGCGGTGGGATAAGAGCGGCTACATCACTGTATCAACTGGTACCGGAATACAACCTCACGCATCCCTTTTGCGCTCTCCGACTGCCGCCTTCAGCCTCGCCAGAGAGCGCTTGAGAGCCAGCTCCGCCCGGAGATGGTTCATGCCCTCGTGCCTTTGCCCAAGGCGATGTTTGGCCCGCTCGCAGGCCTCTTTCGCCCGCAACACGTTGATGTCCTCGCCCCGCTCTGCGGCATCAGCCATGATCCGCAGCTTGTTTCCACTCATCTCGAACACGCCGTTATCGGTGGCCACCCAGTGCAGCTTGCCCTCCTGACGGTACTTGAGCACACCGATGTTCAGGCCGCCGATAAAAGGGGCGTGGTTGCGCAGGATACCGTAGAAGCCTTCGGGAGAGGAGAGCACCACGCCCTCCACATCCTCCTCCACCACGATCCGCTCCGGCGTGATGATCTCCAGGCCAAAAGTCTTGTGCCTGGCTGCCTCCTCGTGTGCCATCCTAACCAACACCCTCCAGCTCGCGACCCCGGGCCACCACTTCGTCGATGGTGCTGGCCATCAGGAAGCACTGCTCCGGAATGTCGTCATGTCTGCCA
>PKYJ01000149.1:21779-31228 GCA_003132605.1 Peptococcaceae bacterium
CGCGCCCGGGCGACGATCAGCTTGTCCTCTTCCGCCAGTTCGTCCATGCCCAGGATGGCAACGATGTCCTGCAGGTCCTTATAGCGCTGGAGCACCCGCTGGACGCCCCGGGCAACATCGTAGTGTTCGTTGCCCAGCACCAGCGGATCGAGGATGCGGGACGTGGAATCCAACGGGTCCACCGCCGGATAGATACCGATCTCTGTCAGCGCCCGGTTGAGCACCACCGTGCCGTCCAGGTGGGCGAAGGTGGTGGCCGGCGCCGGGTCGGTCAGGTCGTCGGCAGGAACGTAGATCGCCTGCACCGAGGTGATGGAACCCTTACGGGTGGAAGTGATGCGCTCCTGCAGCAGGCCCATGTCGGTAGCCAGGGTCGGCTGGTAGCCCACCGCCGAAGGCATGCGCCCGAGCAGGGCGGACACTTCGGAACCGGCCTGGGTGAACCGGAAGATGTTATCGATGAAGACCAGCACATCCTGGCCCTCTTCGTCCCGGAAGTACTCCGCCAGGGTCAACCCGGTCAGCCCGACCCGGAGGCGCGCCCCGGGTGGTTCGTTCATCTGCCCGAAGACCAGGGCAGTCTTTTCGATCACCCCCGACTCCTTCATCTCCAGCCAGAGGTCGTTGCCTTCCCTGGTGCGTTCGCCCACGCCGCAGAAAACGGAGAATCCGCCGTGCTCATAGGCGATGTTCCGGATCAGCTCCTGAATAATGACGGTCTTACCCACACCGGCGCCACCGAACAACCCGATCTTGCCACCCTTGGTGAAAGGCGCCAGCAGGTCAATCACCTTGATACCAGTCTCCAGGATCTCCCGGGAGGTGCGCTGCTCCGAGAGAGCCGGTGCCGGACGGTGAATCGGGTAGTACTTGTCGGTCTCCACCGCCCCCAACTCGTCGATCGGCTGGCCGAGCACGTTCAGCAACCGGCCAAGGGTATTCTTGCCTACCGGCACTGTAATCGGAGACTTGGTATCAGTGGCCCGCATCCCCCGCCGCAGGCCGTCCGTAGAGGACATGGCCACACAGCGGACGGTATTGTTTCCCAGGTGCTGCATGGCTTCCAGAGTTAAGTCGATCTTCTGGGTCAGGGTCGACTTGATCTCCTCATCCTGGTCCTCACTGGTGATTTTAATGGCATGAAAAAGATCCGGGAGCATGCCGGAAGCAAACTCGATGTCTACCACAGGGCCGATAACCTGAACGATATGGCCGTACTTTTCGCCATCCACCGTTCCCAATACCTCCTATGTTTCCCACTTCTTATGATTACCAACCACCATTTTAGCCTTTGAGCGCGTCGGCGCCGCCGACGATCTCCGAAAGTTCCTTGGTAATCGCCGCTTGCCGGGCCTTGTTAAACGACAGGGTCAACTGGTCGATCATCTCCATCGCATTCTCCGAGGCGGCGCCCATGGCGATCATGCGGGCCGCCAGCTCACTGGCCTTAGATTCCAACATGGCGTTGTAGATCTGCCCGATGATAAACCGGGGCAGCAGCATGTCCAGTACCTTTTCCGGCTCCGGTTCAAAGAAATAATCGTTGATCCACTCCTGACCAGTCTCATCGACGGTGGGCGCCTCCACCGGCAACAGTCTGGTCACCTTCGAGCGCTGGCGGCCGGTGGAGATGAACTCCATATAGATGAGGTTGATCTCGTCCACCAGGTTCTTCTCATAGAGGTCGAGCAGGGCCTGGGCAATTTCCCTGGTCTGGGCGACAATGGGGTCGTCCCCCAGGGCGATAAACTCTGCCAGCAACCGGTAGCCGCGCCTCCGGAAAAAGTCACGGCCCTTGCGGCCGAGGATGATCAGGGCGTATTCCTTTTCCTGGGCCAGCAGCACCTGCGCCTGGCGGATCACATGGCCGTTGAAACCCCCGCACAGACCCCGGTCCGAGGTCATCACCACGTAGCCCACCCGGTGGCTCTTGTGAGGCTCCAGCAGCGGATGCGCCACATCGGGGATGGCCGGCAGCAGCCTCCTGATCATGCCCTGGATCTCCCGGGCATATGGCCTGGCTGCCACCACCTTTTCCCGGGCGCGTCGCAATCTGGTAGCAGCCACCATCTCCATGGCCTTGGTGATCTGCTGGGTGCTCTTGATGCTGCGGATGCGTCTTTTAATGTCCCGTACCTGTTCCGCCATTGGGCTATGTCACCACTTTCCAGGATTATCAGACAACTTTCTGGATTGAAAAAGCGGCGCTGAATTGACTGGTGAAGCCGCCAATCATCCTGTTCATCCGCTCCATCAAATCATCAGAGAGAGCCTTCTTCTCTTTGATCTCGGTCAGGATCTCCTGGTACTGGGTATGCAGGTAGTGCAGAAACTCCTTCTCGAACTCCCGGATAGACTCCACCGGCAGTTCGTCGAGGAACCCGTTAACCCCGGTATAGACCACCGCTACCTGTTCCTCCACCGGCATCGGGACGTACTGTCCCTGTTTCAACAGCTCGGTCATCCTCTCGCCACGGGCCAGGGTGGCCATGGTCGCCTTATCCAGGTCCGACCCCAATTGGGCGAAGGCCGCCAACTCCCGGAACTGGGCCAGGTCGATTTTTAGCCGCCCGGCTACCTGACGCATGGCTTTATTCTGGGCGGAGCCACCGACCCGGGAGACCGAGATACCCACGTTAATAGCCGGCCTAATACCGGCGTAGAAGAGATCCGGCTCCAGGTAGATCTGGCCGTCAGTGATAGAGATGACGTTCGTAGGGATATAAGCTGAAACATCGCTCCCCTGAGTCTCGATGATCGGTAGGGCGGTCAGGGAGCCGCCTCCCATCTCTTCGCTGAGCTTGGCTGACCGCTCCAGGAGGCGGGAGTGCAGGTAGAAGACGTCGCCCGGATAAGCCTCACGGCCTGGCGGGCGCCGCAGCAACAGGGACAGCTCGCGGTAGGAAACCGCGTGCTTGGATAAGTCGTCATACACTATCAGGACATCCTTGTGCTGGTCGTACATGAACTCCTCGCCCATGGCACAACCGGCGTAGGGCGCCAGGTAGAGCAGAGAGGCCGGTTCCGCAGCGGTCGCCGCCACCACGATGGTGTAGTTCATCGCCCCGGTCTCCTCGAACTTCTGAATCACACTGGCCACCGTGGAGGCCTTCTGGCCAATGGCTACATAGATGCAGATCACATTCTGGCCCTTCTGGTTGATGATGGCGTCCAAAGCCAATGCGGTCTTGCCGGTCTGACGGTCGCCGATGATCAGTTCCCGCTGGCCGCGCCCGATGGGGATCATGGAGTCCACTGCCTTGAGCCCGGTCTGCAACGGCTGCTTCACCGGTTGGCGATGGATCACGTTGGGAGCCAGGAACTCCACCGGACGGCGCTTGTCGGTCTCGATAGGTCCCTTGCCGTCCAGGGGCTGACCCAGGGCACTAACCACCCGGCCGATCAGGGCTTCCCCGACGGGCACCTCCACGATGCGGCCGGTGCTGCGGACGATGTCGCCCTCTTTGATGTGGGCGTAAGGCCCCAGCAACACGACGCCGATGTTGTCCTCCTCCAGGTTGAGAGTCATGCCGTAAACGTCACCCGGGAAGAGCAGCAGTTCACCGGCCATCGCCCGCTCCAGGCCGTAGACCCGGGCGATGCCGTCACCGACCGAGATCACCGAACCGACGTCGGCAATCTCGATCTCCGATTCGTAGCGCTCGATCTGGGTCTTAATGAGTGAGCTGATTTCATCAGCACGGATGCTCATACTACGTTCCCACCTCTAGCTTTCCATGAGATCTTTCTACCAGGCGCATCCCAAGCAACTGCAGCTGCTTGACAGCGCTCCCGTCAATCACGCGATCGCCTATTTTGACCGCCAGACCGCCGATCAACTCCGGGTGCAGGCTGATCTGCAATTCGATCTGCTTTCCGGTCAGCTTCGACAATGCCTTGATCAGATCCAGCTCGGATTGCTTGTCCAGGGCGAAGGCTGTCTTGACTTCGGCAATAGCGACGTTGCGGGCCTGGCGCACTTTTCCTGCAAAGACGTCATAGATGGCTAGCAGGAAACGCTCCCGGCGCTTGTCGATAATCAGTTCCAGAAAACCTAAAAAAAACCGAGAAACCCGGTTCGCCCACAGTTCCCTGACTATTTCCTTTTTGCGACGCACGGAGAGCCGCTGGTGCTGGAGCAGTTCCCCCAACCTGGGATCCTGTTGCAGAAAGCTCACCACCAGTTGCCAGTCAGACAACACCTGGTCAACCTGCCCGTTTTCCTGGGCAGCCTTGAAAAGAGCGTCGGCATAACGCCGGGAGATGGCGTTCTGGATCAATGAATTTCCCCTACCTCATCCAAGAACTGGTTGACGATGCGGGCGTTATCCTCCTCGGTGATATTCCGGCCAAGGATCTTACTGGCCGCCATCACCGACAGGGAAACCACCTCCTGGCGCAAGGCCCGCATGGCCTCGTCGCGCTCCCGCCGGATCTCCTTGCGGGCATTCTCCAGCAGCGCCGTTGCCTCTTCCCTGCTCTGTGCCAGCAGTTCCTGGCGCGACTCATCTCCGGACTTGAGCGCCTTGTCCACGATCTGCTGCGCTTCCTGCCTGGCAGCCTGCAGTTGGGCCTGGTAGTCGCTCAGCAACTTTTTGGCCTCGGCCCGGGCCTGCTCCGCATCCGAGATGTTGCGTCCGATCTCCGCCCGGCGGTTGTCGATGAAAGTGATCACCGGCTTATAGAAGAAATAAGTCAAAATAGCAAGGATCACAAAGAAGTTGATGATCGCCCAGATAAAATCATACAAACTGAATTGCACAGCATCAATCCCCTTCCGGGCATCTTGGTCGTTGGGCGTGAGTCGTTGGTGGTTGGAATTTTCCTGCTGGTCTGCTTGGCAAACACAAGACCAGTCAACTACTTGTTGAAACGATCCCCTTCCTGAGTCAACAAGGAGAGTGGTAGTTGACTGCTTAATGTTTTTTTCCGACGACTAACGACCAACCGCTATTTATCCCGGGGCGCTACCGAACAGAATCGGATGTCAGATATCAGATGAAAGACTTGCATGGCTTTTATGCATGCCTTTAAATCTTTTTCTGACCTCTGACCTCTTGCTTCCGACCTCTGTTACGACTTCTCGCTTCCGACATCCGGTACAGCCAGGCCCGCCCCGGGCATTACGGCAACCTTGGTGCGATTACTACATTTTCGTGAACAGCAGGAAGGCTATCAGGAGTCCGTAAATGGTTAACGCTTCCATGAAAGCCAGGGCGAGGATCAGCGTGGTGCGCAACTCCCCGGCCACTTCCGGCTGGCGGGCGATACCCTCCATCGCTTTCGCTGCAGCCACTCCCTGGCCAAGACCAGGCCCGAGAGTGGCCAGACCCATCACGATTGCCATCGCCAGGGCGATGATTGCTGATTGAGGCATGTTTTTCCCTCCTTTCTACCGGTACCGACTTGTGGATTGCTTTTTAACCTCACACGAATAAATTCGCGTGATTCCTGATTCATCGGGTCGCACTTTCCCGGCATCCGTCTGAAGACCGGGAAATGTCATATTCCCTGGATCAATGATGCTCAGCCGTGGCCGTGCTGATGTAAACCGTGGCCAGGGTGGTGAACACCAGGGCCTGGATGAAGCCGAACAGCAGGCCAAGCAACTGCATGGGTATGGGTGAAAAATACGGGGCCAGACTCAACAGGACCGCTGCTACCATCTCCTCGCCAAAGATGTTCCCGTAAAGACGGAGGGAGAGCGACAGCGGCTTGACAAACTCCTCGATCACGTTCAACGGAAACAGCACAAAGATCGGCTGGAAGAAGTGGCCGATGTAACCCCACCCATTTTCCCTGATACCGCTGATCTGGGTCAGGAAGAAGGAGATGACACCCAGAGCTGCGGTCACGCTCCAGGTGCTGGTTGGGGGATGAAAGGCTTTAAAGTGCCCGGCGCCCGGTATGAGCCCCGACCAGTTGGAGAACAGGATGACAAGGAAGAAGGTCATCAGGAACGGAAAGTACCGGCGCGCCCGCTCCGGTCCCATGATACCGCCAAAAAAATTGAGCATACCCTCGAGTGAGTATTCTGCAAGCATCTGAAACCGGCCCGGCACCTTTTTGAGGCTAGCGCTCACGATCAGGCCTATGATGAGCAGAACCACCATGACGCCCCACATCGTCGTGATGTAACCGGTAACAGGGAAACCGAAGATGTGGAATACAACAACGCTGCCTTGCTCCATTACTGCCTGATTCCCTCCTGATTAACCTGCTCGAGCCGGTCCTGTGCCTCAAGCTCTTTAATTTCCGGCTCCGGAACATCCTTCAGTCTCGTCCTTCTCGGGCGTTTGGGCACGTACGGGTGTTTCCTGCTCTCTATGAACTGTTTGACGATCGTGTATTTCAACATCACCGTCAGGCCAACGGCGGTCCCCACCAGCACCCACACGTGCTTGTAGACTACCACCAGGACCAGGGCCATGATGTTCAGGAAATAGCGCACAAAATGAGCATTGACCACAGCCAGTGTCGCCTTCTGGGCCGACTTGCCTGCGTTCTTTTTTATCTCATACTGGAGGTAGCTGTAGTTGACGACGCTGATCAGCAGCCCCCAGAGAAAACCGACAAGCAGATCCAACCCCAATTTCGATGTGAGAAGCACCGCGGATCATCACTCCTTACCCCCATCATCCAAAGTCTGATTGATGAGCCGGAACACACCGCGGAACCCTGCCGCAATCCCGAACAGGGAAAAGATGAACGTCAACCAGGGCACTTTTGGGTCATGCAGTATCCACTTGTCAAGGCAATGGCCCATATAAAAGCCGATCAGGACAGAGGCCGCCATGGTAATCCCGATATTTGTCGCTAAATTCAGCGCCTTCCAGCCACCCGCACTCTTTTTCCCGGCCATGGTTCATCCCTTTCAGGCGAAACGAGGCCCATTAACTTATTCGCCCTACTGGATTGTATTCCTGCCTTGACTCCCGATTTCCCAAAATTATTTCAAGAAAATTTCCTTTTCGTAACCTCCAACTCTGAAAACTAGCTTCAGGCTGCGGTCGCCCAACATTTTTAGGATGTGCAAGGGGGCGATCCCGCATCCCATTTCTCACGTCGTAGAAGGTCGGAATTCCTCGGGCGGTGGCGCCAGGTGAAAATAGGACAGGGCCGCCTGGACGATGCGCGGCGCCGCATGGCCGTCCCCATACGGATTGACGGCAGTGGCCATGCCGGCGTAAGCATCCTCGCTATCCAGGAGCAGGCCCACCTCCTCTGCAACCCGGCGGCGGTTGGCGCCCACCAGCCGGGCAGTGCCGAAGGCAACCGCCTCCGGTCTCTCCGTGACCTCCCGCAGCACCAGCACCGGCTTACCCAGGGCCGGGGCCTCCTCCTGGATGCCGCCCGAGTCGGTCAACACCAGGTGTGCCCGCTTCATAACATTGATTAGAGGCAGATAATCCAGGGGCTCGGTCAGGTAGACCCGCTCCACCCCCTGCAGCACCTGGGCCACCTCCTGGCGCACCTTAGGGTTCTTGTGCACCGGGAAGATCACCGCCAGGTCCGGGTAGTTGGAGAGCAGGTCCCGCAGGGCCAGGTAGATCTCCTGCAGCGGGCTGCCCAGGTTCTCCCGGCGGTGGGTCGTCAACAGGATTACCCGTTTGTTGTCGGTAAATGCCCGCTCCAGGTCCGGCTCCAACCGGTAGGGATGCTGCATGGCCAGGTGCAGGGCGTCGATCACCGAATTGCCGGTGACAAAGACCCGCTCCGGCGCCACCCCCTCTTTGAGCAGGGCGCCGCGGGCCTGGCCGGTCGGTGCGAAATGGATGTCGGCCAGGTGCGTTGTCAAAACCCGGTTGATCTCCTCCGGCCAGGGAGCATATTTTTCGTAGGTCCGCAGGCCGGCCTCCACATGACCGATAGGGATCTGGAAATAGAAGGCGGCCAGTGCCCCGGCAAAGGTGGTGGTGGTATCCCCCTGCACCAAGAGCAGATCGGGGCGTTCCTGAGCCAGGACCTGCTTCAGGCCGGCCAGCACCGCCCCGGTGACGTCGAACAGGTCCTGGCCCGGCTTCATGAGGTCCAGGTCATAGTCCGGTTCGATGGCAAACACCCGCAGCACCTGGTCCAGCATCTCCCGGTGCTGGGCGGTCACCGCCACCCGGCTCTCGATCAGGTCGCCGCAGCGCTGCAACTCCCGTACCACCGCCACCATCTTGATCGCCTCCGGCCTGGTGCCGAAGACGCTGAGTATCTTGATCTTTTTTACCATTATGCCCTCGTTCTCTCTATTCCACCAGGAGGTAGCCCTTGTCGATCAACTTCTGCACGTGCCGCTCCAGGGCGCTGCCGATGTCCGCCCCGTAGCTCTCCTCCATCACGAACATCAGGGAGACCGCAGTCTGGGCGACATCCAACAACTCCGTCACGATCAGGTCGACCACCCGGCTCTCGTTCATCACTTTCTGTTCCCCGCTCAGGCCCCGGAACTTGCCGATGGCCTGAGCCAGCTCCCCTGCCTCCTCCATCAGCTTGAGGGTGGTAGACTCCAGGGTCGGGGTCAGGTTGTTTAAGCGCGGCAGGGCAATCTCCTTGGTCTTCAAGGCATTCCTCATCCTCTCCTCAAAACTCCATCATTATTATTCAAAACCGGTATCCCTTTTTCCTGTCCGCCCTGTAAACTATATTCCGGTCGCTAAGATTCGTCAATCACTGCCTGTTGCCAGCGCTGCTGCCATGCTGCCCAACCTTGTTCCAGACCGTGACAAAACCCCACAGACTCTGTGGGGTTGGCGATATATCAGACGGAATAATGGCAACAGCCGGGGCTAGTCCGCTATTCCTTGGCGTACAGCGGAAAGGCCTGGCACAACCGTTGCACTGCCTGCCGGGCATCCTCCTGCTTCCCGGCGTCCCCCGGGAAGGATAGAACACAGTGGATCGCCCGCCCGACAATCTCCATCTCTTGCTCCCGCAGGCCGCGGCTGGTCACCGCCGGGGTCCCGAGCCGGATCCCGCTGGTCACTTTCGGGCCCTGGGGGTCCAGGGGAACGGAATTCTTGTTCACGGCCATCCCCGTCTCGTCCAGCAGGGCCTCAGCGCGCTGTCCGGTGATGTTCTTGTTGCGCAGGTCGATCAGCATCAGGTGGTTGTCCGTACCGCCCGAGACCAGGTTGAAGCCGTAGCCACTCAGAACCCCCGCCAGGGCACGGGCGTTGGCCACCACCTGCTCCTGGTAGCGGTGGAAGCCCTCACTCTGGGCCTCCTTGAAGCAGATCGCCTTGGCCGCAATCACATGCATCAGGGGGCCGCATTGGATTCCCGGGAAGACCGCCTTGTCGATCGCCGGCCCAAAGCGTTCCTGGCAGAGGATGAACCCTCCCCGTGGTCCTCTCATGGTCTTATGGGTAGTCGAGGTCACGAACTCGGCGTGGGGAACCGGACTGGGGTGCAGGCCGGTGGCCACCAGGCCGGCGATGTGGGCCATGTCCACCATCAGG